>NZ_JBFLUG010000330.1:0-2477 GCF_041008525.1 Parafrankia sp. FMc2
CAGGGCTGCTCCCACCCTCCCCGGCACCACCCGGATCAGGCTGCCCTCAGCTCCACCGCCCCGCTGCGACGGGATCAGCGGCGAAGGTCTCTCACCTCCACTCGAACCACTGCGCCTCACGGCGCACACACGAGCTGCGCCACACCGCGGCGTCACTGGCGGTCGCGGCCGGCGCGAACGTCAAGGCTGTACAGCGGATGCTCGGCCACGCCTCGGCGGCCATGACCCTCGACGTCTACGCCGGGCTGTTCGCAGACGACCTCGACGCGCTCGCGGACCGCCTCGACCAGGCCGCCGGAGCGGCGCGGCCCCACGGAAACCCCACGCTTACGTCCGCCAGCAACGCGGACGGCCTGCGGACACCTGCGGACTCAGTGCGGACCGGCCATGATCGAAAGGCCACCAGGGCGCGCCGCGGGCCGACGAAAAAGCCTGCCTGACCTGGGATGATGCGGATGTGGGGCGGGTGGGGCTCGAACCCACGACCGACGGATTACTATTGATCATCTATCGACATCCGTCGTGGTCCTCCGAAACCTGTTGCCACTAGGGAAACTTGCTCCCGAGCACGAGCCAGCGACCATCATCATCTAGCAAGATTTTTCTTGATTTCCGTGGGGTTTCCGTGGGGACCACGCTACCGTCAGAGACACCGGCGAAGCGCCCAGAACGGACGGCGGTGACCTCGTGGCCAGGCCCTCACTGAACCTCGGGACCTACGGCAACCTGTACACGGCGAAGTACGGCGAGGGGTACCGCGCACGCGCCCGATACCGCGACTTCGACGGGCGCACGCGGCTCGTCGAACGCCACGCCAAGACCAAGGGCGCCGCCGAGCAAGCGCTACGCACGGCGCTCCGGGACCGTGCCCGTGTCGACGTCGGCACCGGCGCCATCTCCGCCGAAGCGAAGGTCGCCGTTCTCGCCGAGGCGTGGTTCGAGTCCGTCCAGCGGCAGGACCGCTCCCCCAACACCACCGCCGCCTACCGGACACGGCTCGACAAGTCCGTGATCCCTGGCCTCGGCGAACTGCGCATCCGAGAGCTGACGGTCGGCGTCGTCGACCGCTTCCTGTCCATCATCGCTGAGAAGCACGGCCCGGCCGCCGCCAAGCAGACCCGCGCCGTCCTCTCCGGCATGTGCGGTCTCGCGGCCCGCCACGACGCCCTTGACCGCAACGTCGTACGCGACGCTGGACCGATCGCCGAGGCCACCCCCAAGGAACAGCCGAGGGCCCTCACCCTCGACCAGCTCCGAGAACTGCGCGTCGCGCTCCGGAACGACCCGAAGGCCGTCGGGCGCGACATCCCCGAGTTCGTCGACCTCCTCATGAGCACCGGCGTCCGCATCGGCGAAGCCGCCGGTCTGACGTGGGGTGCCGTGAACCTCGACGAGGGCTGGATCGAGATCCGCTCGACCGTCGTACGGATCAAGGGTCAAGGCCTGTTCAACAAGCCGAAGCCCAAGACCAAAGCCGGTCACCGCCGCCTGCAACTCCCATCCTGGATGATCCGGACCCTGAAGCAGCGCTTCGACAACCAGCCGGACGACGTGACGGTCTTCCCCGCTCAGCTCGGCGGACTGCGCGACCCATCGAACACGCAGGCCGACCTACGCGACGCTTTCAAGGCCGTCGGTATGGAGTGGGCAACCTCCCACATCGTCGGCCGCAAGTCCGTCGCCTCAGCGATGGACAGCGCCGGTCTGACGGCCCGCGCCGCCGCCGACCAACTCGGCCACCGCCAAGTCAGCCTCACCCAGGACCGCTACTTCGGCCGCAAGGTAGCCGAGACCGGAGCAGCAGCAATACTTGAGGAATTGGACGTTTAACGCCAGCCTGAATACCATCCTTCACGCCAATCAGTCGAGGCCCTGGCGTGTGCGCTCAGACCTTGATCGACCCGAGCATGATCACGACAAAAGTGAACCACTTCACACTACATGAGAGCTACCCAAATCAACCCGACAACGAGAGTTCAAAATTTCAACCACAATCAACGAGATGGTCCGTGGTCCGGATTTTCTGGCGATGTAAAGTATCGCGACTGCGCTTCGGCGCTCGCGAGATGCCATAGTACGACCAGCCGATGCATTTACTCGGGTCGTCGGATACATTAAAGCACACGGCGCCGTGAGCAGAAAAAGTATCGCCATATCCGTATCGGGGGAGGATTTATATGAGCGATAGTTTGATTCGGGAGATCCAGCGTGTCAACAAAACGAGCGATACTCTGATCAAGGAGTATTCAGAACTCCATGGAAGTATGTCTAGAGGTCACGTGCATCATGCGATGTACACTGACCTTTTCGAGTTTGCCAACCTTCGCGTCGAGACCGCCACGAGTTGCCTGATGCTAATCCGTCGAGATTGCATTGCGGACGCGCTCGGCCTCAGTCGGTCGTTGCTCTTTCTCGTCTACACCGCTCAGACCCCACGAGACCAGAGGGTACATCGTCTGACGTGTTCTGCTGGACCA
>NZ_JBFLUG010000331.1:0-2445 GCF_041008525.1 Parafrankia sp. FMc2
TACGACCAGGCCGACGAAGTGAGGGAACAGGACATGGATCGGGTCAAGGACAGCCACTCGCCATGATCCACGACGCCTCGTGCGGCCCGCCCACCGGGCCGTCACGGAATTTGTGCCAGAGCCACCATGAACTGGCCGTTGACACGGCACGGAGATCGTGACCCTCATCGAGCGGCTCGCGACCGAGAACACGACGTGGGGCTACCAGCGGATCCGGGGCGAGCTCCTCAAGCTCGGTCACTGGGTGAGTGCCTCCACGATCCGCCGGGTCCTGACGTCCCTGGGGCTGCCCCCGGCTCCGCAACGGCAGACCGACACGACGTGGCGGCAGTTCCTGCGCACGCAGGCCTCGACGATGCTGGCCGTGGACTTCTTCCACGTGGTGCGACGCGAGGTCGCAATGTGTGAGTGAGCCGAACGAAAGGAGGGTCGACGTGATCGACGATTCGGCTCCGGGCTAGTGCTCACAGCCCGTCCCCGCCTCTGGCATGCGTCGTGTGTGCACTCCATGCACGGGGTGTGAAGCCCGGGGGGAAGCCCAAGGGCCGGTGATCCATCCACAGGCTACAGGCAAGGGGAAGACCGGAAGGGTGAATAAGGTGAAGCCTCGATGGAAGCCCCGTTAAGAAAGAACGCCGGTGATGGGATGCTGGTTCGGCGGTTAGGGCCTGCCGTTAGGAAACGGCGGTGGCAGCTGGGGGCATGTGCCCGGCTGTGCGGGCACCACGGCCCCGGGGTACAGAGGACACCCGACACCGGTCGTATCTCACACGTGCGGAACGCGGAAACCTCGCTACGGTCCGGGGAAGTTGACCTGTCCCCGGTAAGCCGACCGTAAGGGGGGGCTGAATCCCGTGGCGGGACAGGATGGCTCGAGAAGCGAACGGCGGCACGCCGAAAGGCGACAGGAAAACGAGCGCAGGTGGCTGGACCTCCATCCGGCCGTGTCCGTATAACTGGCCGCATACCAGGCTTGGTGCCTGGGTTCCGAAAGGAAGCTGACGCGAGCCGGGTAGCCCTTTGAACGAATCGATGCCCACGAACCGCCGGAATCCGAGGAGCATGTTAGGCGCCATGGAGCAGGACATGACCACAACTGCCGTCGATATGGCGGCGGCCGACGTGTCCCGCGCCATGGTGAACGGATCCGAGGAGCCACTCGACTGGGACGCCATCGACTGGCGCGCCGAGGAGAGCAAGGTACGGCGGCTACGGCAGAGGATCTTCAAGGCGGCGCAGGCAGGCGACTGGAAGCAGGTGCGCAACCTGCAGAAGCTCATGCTGCGCAGCCGAGCCAACACGCTGGTCAGCGTGCGGCAGGTGAGCCAGCGCAACACCGGCCGCCGTGCCGGTGGCGTCGACGGGCGGGTCGCCCTGACCTCCCGGAGCCGAGCCGAACTGGCGATCTTCCTGCACCGCCAGACCACGCTTGGCGGGGCGCTGCCGGTACGGCGGGTGTACATACCGAAAAGAGGCGGAAAACAACGCCCAATCGGGATTCCTATCATCGCCGACCGCGCCCAGCAGCAGCGGGTGCGTAACGCGTTGGAACCCGAGTGGGAAGCCCGGCTGGACGCCAGACAGTACGGCTTCCGACCGGGCCGCGGCTGCCACGACGCGATCGCAATGATCTGGAACGTTGCACGCGGGAGAAACACCCGCACCTGGGTCCTCGACGCGGACCTGGAAGCCGCATTCGACCGACTCGGCCACAACCACCTACTCGAAAAGCTCGACGGCTTCCCCGCACGGGAACAGGTCCGGGCCTGGCTGAAGGCCGGTGTGGTCGACAAGGGCCGGTACACCCCGACCAAAGAAGGCTCTCCACAAGGCGGGGTCATTCACCGTTGCTCTTGAATATAGCACTCCAGGGCATCGAGGAAGCCGCCGGGACCAGGCACAAGAAGAACGGAGACACGCAACGGGGAACCCCCGCCGTGATCGTCTACGCAGACGACCTGGTGGCTTTGTGCCACAGCCGCGAGCAGGCCGACCTGGTCCAGGAACGACTCACAGCATGGCTGGCACCGAAAGGTCTCCGCCTCAACCCGGCGAAGACCCGCATCGTGACCATTGAAGACGGGTTCGATTTCCTGTCCTTCAACGTCCGGCGGTATCACACCGCCGACGGCCCGAAACTGCTGATCAAACCCAGTAAGGAGTCGCTGGTCACCATCCGGTGACGGCTGAAGAAAGAGATCCACGCGTTGCGCGGCCGTCCGGCAGCCGACGTGGTCAACCGCCTCAACCCAATCATCCGGGGACAAGCGGCCTACTACCGCACCGGAGTATCGAAGGCGACCTTCGCCGCCCTCGACCACTGGCTATGGAACCGGCTCCACAGCTGGGCCCGCCGCCAGCACCAGCGGAAAAACCGCAGGTGGGTCGCGCGACGCTACTTCGGCCGCCACCACCCGTCCAGGAACGACAAGTGGGTCTTCGGCG
>NZ_JBFLUG010000333.1:0-2357 GCF_041008525.1 Parafrankia sp. FMc2
CACCGCGACGTCCGACGTTCCCTCAAACGCGCCCTCGCTCGACGCCTCTACCGCCGCATCGAAGCAGCGACCCGCACCACCGAGCTCTCAGCCAGCTCTTGACAGACATAGGAGCGTCCAACGGGCTGCTGCGCCAGTACTTCCCCAAGGGCACCGACCTGTCCCGCTGGACCCACCACGAACTGGTCACCATCGCCGCGACCCTCAACGACCGGCCCCGCAAGACCCTTGCTTGGAAGACCCCTGCCGAGGCGATGAACGACCAGCTATTCTCACTTCAACTGCCTGGTGTTGCGACGACCGGTTGAGTTCGGTTTGCGAGCCCCTGTCGGAATGATGCACCAGACCGTTCAGTGGCTGGTCTTTGCGGCCCCAGATCGCCATCTCGAGTGCGTCGAGCGGAAGATCGGTACGCATGGTGGTGTCGAGCCGCCACCCGACAATCTTCCGGGAATACACGTCGATCACGAACGCCACATACACCATGCCCGCCCACGTCGGTACATAGGTGAAGTCGGCGACCCACAGCGCGTTCGGCCGGTCCGCGGTGAACTGCCGGTCCACCAGGTCCGCCGGCCTCGGCGCGGCCGGGTCGGCACGGGTCGTACGGGGCCTGGCCCCGCCGCGCAGCGCCCCGGTCAGCCCAGCCGTCCGCATCAGCCGTTCGACGGTGCACCGGGCTACCGGGATCCCCTCCCGGTTCAACACCCGCCACACCTTCCGCGCGCCGTACACCTCGTAGTTCTCCTTCCACACCCGCTCGATCTGAACGGAAAATCGTGGTGACTGGGTGCAGGCCGGTGACCCGGCTGGCTGTCGTGCCGGTCGGGTGGGTGCTGCTGGGTGTGGGCCGGGGTCGCTGGTCGGGTCGGTCAGGTAGTGGGGGCGAGTTCGACGTGGTGGCCGAGTGCTTCGAGTTGGCGGACGAGGTCGCGGGCTTTGCGGGCGGGGTCGAGGTGGCGCTGGTGCCAGTCGGGGCCGAGGTCGTGGTAGCGGGTTCCGGGTGCGGAGAGCAGCTTCCAGACGATCACGAGGATGGAGCGGGCGACGGCGACGAGTGCTTTGGCGTGGCCGCGTCGTTTGACGAGGCGGCGGTAGCGGGCGCCGAGGAAGGTCCGGGTGCGGCTGGCGGCGGTGGCGGCTTCGCCGAGCGCGCCGCGTAACCAGGGGTTACCGGGCCCTGCGGGGCCGGTGGTGTGTTTGGCGCCGGACTGGACGGTGCGGGGGCAGAGTTTCGCCCACGAGGTGAGGTGTCCGGGGGTGGGGAAGCGGTTCATGTCGGCGCCGATTTCGGCGAGGATCACGCGGGCGGTGGTGGGCCCGACGCCGGGGACCGCGTCGAGCAGGTCGGCCAGGGCCTGGTGAGGTAGCGGCGGCTGCCCCGGGCCGGTGGTCGTGGGCGCCTCGCGCAAAGCCTGGTCGATCCACTGGTCGAGGTCGGCGACCTGGGCGGTGAGGTGGTCGACGGTGGCCAGCAGCAGGGCGACGAGCCGGGCGTGGTGGTCGTCGAACTGGCCGGTCAGCGCTTGTTCGAGGGCGGCCTGTTTCGCTTTGAGTCGGCCGCGGGCGAGGTCGGCCAAGGCGTGAGGGTCGCGCTGGCCGGCGACCAGGGCGTCCAGGATCGCTCGGCCGGACACGCCGAACACGTCGGAGGCGACCGTGGACAGTCGTAGCTGGGCGTCGTCGAGGACCTTCTCGACCCGGTGCTTGTGACGGGTGCGTTCCTGGACCAGGACCGCCCGGGTGCGGGTGAGGTCGCGTAGCCGGCGGACCGGGCGCGGGGGGACGAACGAGGCCCGCAGCATCCCGCGTTCGGCGAGCTTGGCCAGCCACACCGCGTCGAGCCGGTCGGTCTTGGGCCGGCCCGGGACGTTCTTGACGTCGCGGGCGTTGACCAGCCAGCAGTCCAGACCCCGGGCCTCGAGCAGAAAGAAGAACGGCTTCCAGTAGGTCCCGGTCGCCTCCATCACGACCCGCTGTACCCCGTGGCAGACCAACTGGTCGGCGAGGTCGCAGATCGCCCGGGTGGTGGCGTCCACGCCCCACACCTGCTGGGTGTGGCGGCCGTCGACGGTGTCGTGCGGCAGCCGCAGGCACACCACCCCGGACGCCTTCGCGATGTCGATCGCGGCGACGCGCACGACCCCGTGCTCGTCCTCGCTGCTGTCCACGTCTGCTCCCTGACGGTCGACTGCTTCCAGGTCGGGGGCCTTCGGGCGGCCGGAGGGGAGGACAGAGGCTGAACGGCGTGCTCGAAGCACAGTGCGTAGGCCCCTCGGGCGGCCGCCTCACCAGACTCCTATGCGGGCTCAGGTCCCAAACATCACGCGGTGTCGGCGAAGACCCCCGACGTCATT
>NZ_JBFLUG010000334.1:0-2350 GCF_041008525.1 Parafrankia sp. FMc2
CGACGGACCAGCCGAGATGGCCCGCATGCTCCGGCTGGCCAAGACCTCCGCGGTCAAAGCCCGGACCCAGGCCGTCAACCAGCTCAAGGCCGTCCTGATCCGCGCCGACCCGGAGCTGCGTGAATCCATCGCAGGCCTGGGCCCCGTGACCCTCGTCCGCCGATGCGCCGCCCTCGACGAGGTCGCACCGATCGACACCCCCACCACCGCGCGCTACGCGCTACGCCGGCTGGCCACCCGGATACTGCGGCTCACCGACGAGGTCAACGACCTCAACCGACAGCTGACCACCCTGCTCACTCGTCACACACCCGCACTGCTCACCCGCGTCGGCGTGGGACCAGACACGGCCGCGGCCCTCCTCATCGCCGCGGGCGACAACCCGCAACGGCTGGCCAGCGATGCCTCCTTCGCCGCCCTGTGCGGCGTCAGCCCGATCGAAGCGTCATCCGGAAAGACACACCGTCACCGCCTCAACCGCGGCGGCGACCGCCAGGCCAACGCCGCCCTCCACCGCATTGTCATCACCCGTCTGCGCTGCGACCCCCGCACCCGCGCTTACCAGCAACGACGCCTCGCGGAAGGCAAGACCCCACGTGAGGTCATCCGCTGCCTGAAACGCTACGTCGCCCGCGAGATCTACAACGCCATTCCACGCCCGCACCCACCAGCCACTCAGGGCAGTTGACAACACAGGGGCGTCAGCGCCGTTTGTGGTCCTTGATCTGGGTCTCGATGTCGGCGCGCCCCCAAACGCCACAGACCAGCCAGACCGCAGACGGCCGTCAAGCATCAGGTGGGACCAGAACGTCAAGCATCACCCGGGACACGACACGTCGTTCGACGCGGTCCTCGCCGACGCCGGCATCACCACCGTCAAGATCCCACCCCGGACCCCGCGAGCGAACGCCTACGCGGAACGGTTCGTCCGAACCGTTCGGACCGAGGTCACCGACAGGATACTGGTCTTCGGCGAGCGGCACCTGCGTACCGTCCTGGCCGAGTACGCCGCCCACTACAACGGACGACGACCCGACCGCGGCCGCGACCTTCAACCGCCACGGCTCGATCATCCCATCGCAGATCTGACCAAGGGACGAATCAAACGTCAGTCCGCCCTCGGCGGCCTGACCAACGAACACGAACGAGCTGCCTAAATGCCCAGGTCAACACTGGTGGCCGAGTTCTGACATCCCACAGCTTGCCAGCAAGAATGCCGCAGCCCCAACTATAGACGATCATGGAGATTCCTTGCTAACCGACAACAATATCGAAGCTATGCCACGTGACCCACAGTCACGCCACTTAAAGTCATGCCCTTGCGCAACTTTCGAATACTTGCCCCGCGACCCGCGATGACCAGGCAAAACTTGCCGCCGGACTTCGACGGGCCCCTGTAACAGATAGTAAAGTGCAGATTCCGGTGTTGCCCCCTAGATGGATAGTTGGTATGTTGCTTCGGGAGCCAGAGGCCCGCTCTTGATCAGCATGTGATGGCGTAACGGAATGCTGCATCGCCGACCGAGTAGTCGCTCGCCAATGAACGCAAGCGACTCACTCGCAGTCGTGCATGGCCAATGTTGCAAATTACTATCGTGGAGTATTTGTGACGCTCAAATCAGTGCTCGACACCACACTTCGAGATGGCGAGCAGGCGCCGGGCAACGAGATGGCTGTCGAAGACAAGGCGCGCCTTTTCGGGTTGATTGATGCTGCCGGCGCAGACTACATCGAGGTGGGATTTCCGGCCTCATCGCCTGCGACCTTCGAATTCGTGCGCGAGGCATCGCGCAGAACGCGCAAGGCGGCCGTCACTGTTTTCGCCCGTGCGACGCCTCGTGACATCGACATCGCACTCGACGCCGTCCGGGACACCGATCGCTTCCAGCTCCAGCTGCTCATCACCGGCTCGGAGATTCACGCCGAGCATAAGCGTGGCCAGACCTGGGACCAGGCCCGGGCGGAACTGGTGGAGGCCTGCGGTTACAGCCTGAAGGCGGGGGTGCGCGACCTGTCTATCGGACTGGAGGACTCGCTTCGGGCGTCGCCTGAGTACCTGCGCCCCATGATGCAGACCGGGCTGGACTCCGGCGCCGAGCTGTTTGTCCTGGCCGACACCGTGGGAGCCTGCGTGCCGCACGAGGTCGAGGCCAAAGTGCGCGCGGCCCTGCACTGGGTCGGCGGGGCGGCCGATGTGACGCTGCACTGCCACAACGACCTCGGGCTAAGAGCGTGTCTCATGTCGGGTGCGGGAGTTTCTTCCAGCAGGTGATCGCGGCGGCGAGGCAGAGGAACCCGAGGAAGTTGCGGCCGTTGCGTTCGTAACGCAGAGTCAGACGACGGTAGCCAC
>NZ_JBFLUG010000335.1:0-2341 GCF_041008525.1 Parafrankia sp. FMc2
GCGCACTACGCCTGGCCGGGCACAAGAGCATCGCCCCCGCCCTGCGGGCCACCGCCCGCAGACCCGAGCGCGTCCTCCAGATCATCGGCCTGATCAGCGAAAAGGGACTTTGACGGAGCCCTGGGCGCCGGTGTCTTCCGGACCACGATCGGCGGCCGGATGGTCTTCCTCAATCTCCACACCGGCGCGTCGGTCGGCTACGAACTGATGCACGGCAACGTCAGCGCCTACCTCTTCATCACGACCAACGCCGACCTGCCCGGCGCGGAGCGCGTCCTGTTCTGGGTCGGCGGGGCCGACGAGAACGGTGTCCAGCCGATCACCCTGGCGAACCGTGCGCTTGTCGAAGGCCCCCTGGCCACCAGTGTCTTCCCGGCCGACCACCAGGTGGGCGCCCTCCAGACCGTGGTCCGCTGACGGTTACGGCCTCCCACCGACTAGACCTGTCTTCCGCACGTGCGTGTGGTGAGACAGCTACGTGATCTCTTGTTCGGATCACGTCGGGACGATCGCGATCGGTAGTGGCGGGCCTGGGACTGTTCATGGCTGTGTCGGTCGCGATGAACTACGGGCCACCGAGCGTCGAGAAGCCGCTCGGTGCGCTGCCCGTCGTGCGTGACTACCTGGCCCGCCTCGATGTCGCGGGCACGATCGATCGGCTCGCTCCGATGCGTGACAAGGTCAACCGGGCCACCCACGGTGAGGTGATCGCCGCGCTGGTCGCGAATCGGCTGACCTCGCCGACCCCGCTGCTGCACGTCGAACGGTGGGCACGGGACTGGGCGGTCGAGGAGATGTTCGGTATCGCGCCGGACGTGTTGAACGACGACCGGGTCGGTCGGGCGCTTGACGCGCTCGCCCCGGTCTGTGAGGCCATGGTCGGTTCGGTCGGTGCCGCGGCGATCGCCGCGTTCGACCTGGATATCTCTCGCGTCCACTGGGACATGACGTCGATCTCGCTGCACGGCGCCTATCCCGAGGCCGATGAGGACTACGCGACCCCGAGATATGGCCACCCGAAGGACCGCCGGCCCGACCTCAAACAGGTCCAGACCGGGCTCGCGGTCACCGGTGACGGCGGGATCCCGCTGATCCACCGCGCCTACGACGGCGGTGCCGGTGAGATCTCCCAGGTCACCGGTGCGATGCGCGCCCTGGCCGGACTCGCCGGCCCCCGACAGTTCCTGCTGGTCGGCGACAGCAAACTCGTCTCCTACGCGAATCTGACCGCGTTGACGTCCGCTCCCGGGGTCACGTTCCTCGCCCCGGCACCGAAAACGGTCGTGCCCACCCAGGTCCTGGCCACCCAGGACTGGGCCACCGCGACCCTCGTCGACTACGTCGCGGCCCGTGACCAGGACAAACCCTTCCACCAGCGGGCTGCTTACCGCGTCCGGGAAGGCGTGACCACCCTGCGCGGGCCCCGCAAGAAAGACCCGCCGGTCACCGTGCGCACGGTGTTCGTCTGGTCGTCGGCGAACGACCAGGCCGCGAAAGCCGCCCGCGCGCTGAAACTCGGCCGCGCCCGCGCCGACCTCGACACCCTCACCCGCGCCGCGGGCAGCCACCACCTCTACCGCACCGAAGCCGCGGTGCAGGCCCGTCTGACCCTCCTGGCGACCAGACACCGCGTCACCCGCTACCTGGTCGCCACCACCAGCATCGACCCGGACACCGGGAAACCGGCCCTGACCTGGCACTTCGACTCCGCCACCCTCGACGCCGAGGCCGCCACCGACGGCTGGTACGCCCTGCTGACCAACCTGCCTGACGATGTCGGCCCCGGCGAGATCCTCGCCCGCTACAAAGGCCAGGAAGTCGTCGAACGTCGCTACGGCGCGTTCAAGGGCCCGCTCGCGGTTGCCCCGATGTTCCTGCACTCCAACCAGCGGATCCACGCCCTCATCCACGTCATCTGCCTGGCCCTGCTCATCTTCTGCCTGGTCGAACGCCAAGCACGGCTCGGCACCGGCCCCGACGGGAAGATCCCCGGCCTCTACGCCGGTCGTCCCGCCCGCCCCACCGGAGCACTGGTCCTCGGCGCGCTGAGCAGGCTGCGCCTCGTGCCCGCCCAGGGTGAGCAGCCCGCCTACATCCCCCGCCCCTCGGCGCTGCACCAGCACCTCCTCACCGTCCTCGGTGTCGACCCGACCCAGCCACCTTGATCAGAAACCACGCCGGTCAACGCATCGAAATCCCATGTGCGGAAGACAGGACTAGTAGACTGTCGCCGCTTAGTCCTGGCATGTTTCGTGTCTGGGTGAGAGGGTTGGGCTGGCAGGTCTTCCCGTCCCTCTGCCGGTCAGGACTGTGTCGTGGGTTCGCAGAAGAAGCGGCCGGT
>NZ_JBFLUG010000336.1:0-2336 GCF_041008525.1 Parafrankia sp. FMc2
GCTACCTCGTCGCGGCCACCAGCGTCGACCCGGACACCGGGAAACCGGCCCTGACCTGGCACTTCGACCAGGCCACCCTCGACACCGAGGCCACCACCGACGGCTGGTACGCCCTGCTGACCAACCTGCCTGACGATGTCGGCCCGGGCGAGGTCCTCGCCCGTTACAAAGGGCAGGAAGTCGTCGAACGTCGCTACGGCACGTTCAAGGGCCCGCTCGCGGTCACGCCGATGTTCCTGCACTCCAACCAACGCATCCACGCGCTCATCCACGTGATCTGCCTGGCCCTGCTCCTCTTCTGCCTGGTCGAACGCCAAGCACGGCTCGGCGCCGGCCCCGACGGGAAGATCCCCGGCCTCTACGCCGGCCGTCCCGCCCGCCCCACCGGAGCACTGGTCTTCAGCGCACTGAGCAGACTGCGCCTCGTGCCCGCCCGGGGCGACCAGATCGCCTACATCCCCCGCCCCTCGGCTCTGCAACAGCACCTCCTCGACATCCTCAATGTCGACCCGACCCGGCCACCTTGAACCGAAACCAGACCGGCCAACGCATCGCAACCCCATGTGCGGAAGACAGGTCGTTATTGACCCAGGGAATCTTGAAGTCGGTGGTGAAGAGCCAGACATGGTCGGCCCTCGCGGCCAGCCGTCGGGCCAGGACCAGGCCCGGATGGTTCTTGTCGTCCTTCCACGGGCGGGACATGTTCGTCAGCCGGCCGATCTCGACGTCGGCGTCGTAGCGGGCCCGCAACCCGTCGATCATGTCCTGCTCAAGGTGGGTCTGGCCGGTGGCGCTGGCGGCTGTCATCAGGCCGTGCGGCTCGCGGAGCAGGTCGACGAGCCGACCAGCCCACTTCTGGACGTTCGGCGCGAGTTGCTGCACCGCCCGCAGTGACCTGATCAGATGAGCAGCGCAAAGCTGCACGCCGGCGAGTCGGGCGTCGTACTGGTGCCAGCCGGAGTAGTCGTCGCGGGTCAGGAAACCGGTGTAGCCGTCGAGCAACGCCGGTCGCGTCGATCGCCTCGGAGGAACGCGACCCGACCGCGGCGTAGTAGACCAGTCCCGGCCAGGGGGTGCGCACCGCCAGCAGGTGCGGGGCGGCGGCCACCGGGTCCCCGGTCGCCTCGTCGAGGTCCTTGCGGATCACGTTGACCGGGGACTCGTCGCCACAGAGCACCGGCTCGGCACGCAGCGCCGTCTTCATCGCCTCGTCGAACCCGGCCTGGGCCAGGTCGTCGGCGAGCCGGGCGTTCGCGCGGGCGACGAACCCGGCCGACACCGGCACCCCCAGCAGCGCCTCGATCACGGTGGCAGCCCGCTCGATCGGCATGTTGCCCTCGTTGGCCAGCAGCAGCAGCACCGCCGCCGCACACAGCTGCGGCCCGTAGGAGACGCTGCCCGCCGCCGCGTGCCGCGCCCCGGGCACCGACGCGGTCGTGACCTTCCCGCAGCAGGCGCAGCGACGCCGCGGCAACGCCCACTCGACCTTCTCCAACACCGGTTCCAGCAGGTCCCAGACCTGCGCCCACCCGTCGCGCAGCACCTGCGCGCCCGTCAGGTCCGCCTCGCACGACGAGCACTGCGCCGGCGGGTCGGCCGATAACGACCGGTCCGGGTCCGCTTCCCGCGACAGGCCAACCCCGGGATGCCCCGGCTGCCCGCCCGGCTTGCGGTCCTTCGAGCCGAAGCCGCTCGTTCGTCGCGGCCAGCTTGTCGTTTACCACCCGCGCCGCGGCCTGCTCGGCGATCCGCACCTCGGCCGCCGCCAGACGCGGCTCCCACGACGCGGACGGGTCAGCCACAACCCCAGATCCTCCACGCCCAACCATGCCGATCAAGCAACGACCACGGCGTGTCCCCTCAACACGGACCCCAAGGTCAGCGGGCTACAGCCACCCACCCGTGAATGGACACCCGCGAAAGCGTCGTAGCTCATGTCGAGAATCGGATCTCACACCGCCTCGCCGACGATGTCGACGCACACGTCGAGGCCGCCGAGCTCGGCCTGAACGCCTGCTGGATCTGAAGTGGAGTCCAGGGACGTGGTGTACGGATCGTGATCGTCTAACGACTCGCCGGAGTGGCGGTCCGTGACGTAGAGCGACCACCGCGTGATCCTTTTCGAGAACCGCCAAGAACTCGAGGAGGAGATACGCGATGGCCGTGCGTCCGACTGTGACCGATGCCGAAGGGTTCGGCAAGGAGCTGGTGGCAGCGAGTCCAGACCTGCTGGGCTCGATGGTGAAGACGTTCGCGGAGGCGTTGATGGGCGCCGAGGTGGACGGCGTCTGCAATGCGGAATATGGCGAGATATCCCCGGAGCGGGTGAACCGGCG
>NZ_JBFLUG010000337.1:0-2277 GCF_041008525.1 Parafrankia sp. FMc2
CGTGGCGACACATCAGGCCAGCCCGACCCGGCTCGCCGCGTTCGTCCGCGAGCACTGGCTGGTCGAGAACCGGCTGCACTGGGTCCGCGACGTCACCTTCGGTGAGGACCTCAGCCAGGTCCGGACCAGTAACGCGCCACAGGTCATGGCCAGCCTGCGCAACCTCGCGATCGCGATCCTGCGCCTGACCGGCGTCACGAACATCGCCGCGGGAATCCGTCACCACGCCCGCCGCCCCGAACGCCCACTAGAGACAATCATGAAGCTTGCTTGCTGACCGACAACTTTGCCGAGGCCCTGAGGGTGGGGGTGTGTCGCTCCGGGACAAAGACGGCCACCGCGTGTAGCTCTGTGTGAACCGACCAAAGTTCGCAGAGAGGACACACGCGATGGCCTTGGATGATTCTGCCCTATCGGGTCTGGTCGAGGTGCTGCGGCACACCGACGCCGGGGCGGTGATGCGGGAGCTGCTGCGGTTCGGCCTGCAGGCCCTCGTTGACGCGGAAGCCGACGCGCACGTCGGCGCGGCCCGCTTCGAACGGTCCGCTGCGCGCACGACGCAGCGTAACGGTTCCCGGGCGCGGACGGTGTCGACGACCGCGGGGGACCTGACGGTGAAGATCCCCAAGATGCGGACCGGGTCGTTCTTCCCGTCGCTGCTGGAACCCCGCCGGCGGATCGACGTGGCGCTGCACGCGGTGGTGATGGAGGCCTACGTCCACGGCGTGTCGACCCGCAAGGTCGACGACCTCGTCGCGGCCCTCGGTGTCGACACCGGGATCTCGAAGTCGGAGGTGTCGCGGATCTGCGCCGCGTTGGACCGGGAGGCCGGCGCGTGGCGGGCCCGGCGGCTGGACCATGTCGGGTTCCCCTACGTCTACCTGGATGCCACCTACTGCAAGGTCCGCCTCGACGGGCGGGTGGTGTCCCAGGCAGTGGTGATCGCGACCGGGGTGTCCGCCGATGGGCGCCGTGAGGTCCTCGGCGTGCAGGTCGGGGACTCCGAGGACGAGGCGTTCTGGACCGAGTTCCTGCGTGGGCTACGCGACCGTGAGCTGATGGTCGGCCCGGCCGGGGTGCGGCTGGTCATCTCTGATGCCCACCGCGGGCTGACCGCCGCCATGGGCAAGGTGCTGACCGGCGTGTCGTGGCAGCGCTGCCGGGTCCACTGGATCTGTGCGAAATTAACCTGGCGGCGTGTCGGCTTCGTCTGTTGGCGGGATGGAGGCGAGGAGCTGTTCGGCGGAGCGGTACTTGACTGGTGCTGGTGGCAGGTGGATGTCGTCTTCTTCAAGGATGGGTCGGACATCGAGGAAGGCAGTGCCGATGGTGCGGTGACTGACGCCGAACAGCTCGGCGAGTACCCGGCCGGTGGCGACTTTACGGTGGTGGAGGACTCTGCTGCTTAATTCGGGGCTGGGGTTGCGAGTCGGTGGCTGAGGCGGGTGAGTCTGCTGGTGCGGGGTGTGAAGGCTGGTTGGTCGGGGTTCCAGTGGGCGTCAAGGCGTAGGACGTTGACCGCGGTGGCGGAGAAGGAGTGTTGGAGGCGGACCTTGGGCAGCCCGCGGTAGCGGGCGTTGCGTAGGCCGGTGATGTCGAGGGCCTGGTTGATGGTGCCTTCGATCCCGGCGCGTAGGGCGTACCGGGTCTTCCAGGTGTCGGTGGTCTGCTCGGCTCGCGCGGCGGTGAGGGTCTCGTGGAGTTCTCGGGGGCGCAGGCTGAGGAAACGGGCACCGCGTGCCGCGGTGGTGCACGACGTGCGGGTGGGGCAGGGGTGGCAGTCGGTGCGGGCGAACTGGACGACGATGGCGTCGCGGTCGTGCTGGCGGACGGGGTACCAGCCGGTGCTGGTGTGGCCTTGGGGGCAGCGGGCCTGGCGGGTTTTCCAGTCGATCCGGAACGCGGCCTTGTCGTATCCGGTGCCGGCCCTGGCCTGGGGTGAGTGATCGAGCAGGGCGGGGGTGACCATGGTGATGCCGCGGGTGGTGGCGGTGTGGATGAGGTCGGCGGAGGAGTAGCCGGCGTCGAGGTAGTGCTCGGCGGGGGTGAGGCCACGCTCGGTGAGGGTGGCCTGGACGGGCAGGGTGGCCTTCACATCGGGGACACTCGCGGTGGTGGTGAGAACGTCTGTGATCAGCCGCAGCGGCAACGCTTCGGCTTCGGCGGGAGGGTCGCAGGTTTCGGTGAGGGTCGGGTAGCGGCGGCGCATTGCTGCGCCGCCGCCCCCTCGGAACCCGGCGTGCCACTCGTCGCGGCACCGGGCTCGGGCTCCCACAT
>NZ_JBFLUG010000338.1:0-2248 GCF_041008525.1 Parafrankia sp. FMc2
TCTTCAGGTGGCGTGCCCGCACCCATGAGACCCCCGGCCGCGTGCCCGGCTCCCGCTACACAGCCCCACCAGAAACCCCAGGCCTGGCCCACCGCCTACGCGTCAGCAAACTTGCCGGAGCCCTGGGGGGCCCCCTCAGGCATGGGCAGGCTCTCGCCCCGCTCGACGGCGGCCGCCCACGCCCTGCCAGGACCGTGCCACTCCTGCTCGTCATCGCCCCGGGCGAATCTCAGGCCGCACTCGTTCGAACCCGGTTCGCCCGCCCAGGCGACGAAGGAGATGAGCCGGAGGAGTCGGTGGCAATCGTCCATGATCCATCGCTACCACGCTCCGTTGCCAGCCGTTCCCGTCGCGACAGTCGGCCGACCGGGTACACCGCCTGCGTGGCGGCGATTCGGCTCCCACCTTCGCTGGCGCTGGCGCTGCCGACCGACACGCTCACGCCGTCCAGCGCACGGGGCCGCCCGCTCGTTTACGAGCTGAATGGTCCAGTTTCCACTGGATTAAACCATGATGGTCGCTTTTGGCTGCGGCATCCACGGGAGCTCACACGCTACCTTCCGTGCTCCATAGCCGTTCATAGCCCTACCTGTGCACGAAACTGGGGCAGCTTCAGTGGACGACACGCGCGGAGTAGCACCAGCGGAGGACCTGGGAAGTCCTGCATCCCATAGCTTTCCTCGATGCCGTTCTAGTGTCGCGGAAGCACGTCATAAACCGTTGGGCGATCAGGCCATGGAGCAGCAGAGATATGCCAAACGCGAAGGATGCGAACCAGGCGGGCGAAAAGGTACTCGGTATCGTGATCGCGGGAGCCGCAGCGCGCGGAGCATACGCGGCTGGTGCGCTCGCGAACCTCGCACCTCGGATCAAGGAGTACGAACGAGTAGTCATCGTCGGCACGAGCTCGGGAGCCGTCAACGCCGCACTGCTGGCCCAAAGTGCACACGAAGAATCACCAGCGGATATCGCTGCCAACTTGACCAGCGCGTGGGAGCAGATCGATTTTTCGAAGGTGTTTCGCCCCATAGTCGCGCCTCGCACCCTGACTAGAACGGCTGGGTGGCTGTGGTCGCGCAGAGTTACCAAAATATTTGACACAGCTCCTCTGCATAGAACCGCGCAGAATCTATACTGCCCGAAGCAGGTCGTCGCGAATATAAAAAATGGATACCCCGAGGCCGTTGCGGTCGTTGCCACACTGTGTCAACAAGATGGGACCGGGGGTCGCAGTCGGGTGTTTCTCCATAGCAATAGCCCCGCGCCGAAAGTGGCCCCAAATTGTGCTTTGGACTACGTGCCAACACCACTCCACTACAAACACGTCATCGCTTCTTCGGCGATACCTGTACTTTTCCCCCCAGAGAGAATCGATACCCAAGGCGCGGCGGGTTTCTACATCGACGGTGGGGTTCGACTGAACACGCCTATCAAGCCTGCCCTCGACCTGGGGGCGACCGAGCTGATGATAATTTCCAGCCACGCGACAACCTACCCTCCGCCACCTGTCGGACCTCCCGGTCGCATGCCGGACATCCAGGGCGTGGGCGCACAGTCGCTGAATGCAGTGCTTGGCGACGCGATGATCGAGGATATCAGGAACCTGCGACGTATCAATTGCTTCGTCAAAGCTGCAGGCAATAAAGCGATTTCACCAAACGGAAATCCGTATAGGCATACAAGGTTTCTTCTTGTTTCACCGAATAGTGGGCAGCTTGCTGGAATGGCGGCGACCGCATTCCGCAACCGCTATCAAGGACTCTTTCCACTGCAGGCCGCGTTTTCTTTCCTGAATATTGGCGGCGACGATAGGGAGTTGCTCAGCTTCCTACTCTTTGATCCCCACTACATGAGGGATCAGATCCAACTAGGCAAAGCTGATGCCAGCGTCGCTCTCTGGCAGAAATGAGTCCGTAAAATTCACCAACGAAACTCACGGTTCCTGTCCGGCGGCGATGAGCCCAGTCGCCGAGCTGTTAAGTGCCTCCCCGCACTTCGCCGGCCCGCAGCACTGCCCCGCCGACGCATGGATCGCCGCTGTCGCCGCCGGTGCGACGGACGGGAATCCCGAGGCGTGGCGCCGGTACGGAACCCTGCACCACCTAACAACGGTCAGCGAGCCGGAGCCTGTCAATCCCGGTGAGACATCAGGCTGCTTGGTTCGTGGGTAGCGCCTCCTCGGTCTCGATGATCGCTGGGGGCTGGTTGATCCACGCCCTGGTAGGCAGCGCGGGCGGGGCCGGTCGGC
>NZ_JBFLUG010000339.1:0-2235 GCF_041008525.1 Parafrankia sp. FMc2
TCGAGCACCAATCTTACAGCCTCGGTCTTGTACTCCTGAGTAAACTTCCGCCGTGTTGACCCCATCGCCATCCTTCCCTATGACAGTGAACCTCAAGTTCGCTGTCCACGGAAGCGGGATCACTCCAGTCCCGCAGCCCGTCGTACTTCCCCACGGTTCCCCCAACCAACACATCCCTCTTCGCTTCTCCGACGAACCGTAGCGGTCACCGGCAGGCCACTGACGAGCGGAGGGCACACCGCCGTATGCACTGCTATTCCGGTGCCGCGGTGGGACTCGCGGTCGGGCTGGTGTTCGCGCTGCTTCCCAGCAGGGAGACTCGGACGGGGACGGACCTTCGCCTCCCGTGTCGGGATTTCCCGCGGCGAGGCCGGCGGGTCGGGCGCCATGTACCCGGCCGCCGACCTCGACCGCCGGTTACGCATCCGCCACGGGCGGACTCGTCATCCACACCTGCCGTTCGAGCCTCGGTGCAGTTCCTGCGGCCGAGGTCTCGGCAAGGTGCCGCGCGCTGCGGCCGATCAGAATTCGCAGGCGACACCGTCGTGATCACGGTCGAGTTTCGTCGAATAGCCTGGCTGGCCCTCATAGAGCGGGGCCGCACCGGCGGCGCGGGCTTCGGTGCAGTTCGCGTAGGACACGCTCTGTGCGCTGTCGGCTGCGGGCGGGGCGGTGGCAGCCTGCTGTGGGGCGACCGCCTGTGCGGCAGGTGCCGCCTGCGCGGCCGCAGCCTGCGGTGTTGCCGCCGCGGGAGCAGTCGCGGCCGGTGGCACGGTGGCGGCCACCACCGGCGGGGCCGTGGTGGCCAGCAGGCTGGTGGCCGACGGGGATGTGCTCGGGGTCGCCGAGGATGTCACGCTGGCGCTGGGCGTGACCGACGCCCCGGCGCTCGTGGCGTCATCCGAGGAGCCCGATCCGCATCCGCTCAGCAGACCCGCGGAAAGAAACAGAGCCGCGACGGCGGCCCGCGAGCCGCCGGTCGGCAGCGCGCGCCGGTTCATGTTCTGCATGGTTCCCCCTTTGAAACGAGGTACACAAACGAAGATTCGAGATTTTCGGGTTCCCGGCCAGTTCTTTTCGTGGCCTGACCAGAAACCCCTCAGCACCACTTGCTCCTGCAGAAGCCTCCGCCCCTGCGACCACCTCCACCGCTGCTCCAGTTCCCATCACCCGGAACGTTGTAGTTCTCGTCGTTGTCGTCCAGGTCCGTCGGCCCGCCGCCGTAGGTTTGCACCGGCGAGGGCGGGGGAGGTGCCACGGGTTTCACCAGAATGGTGATCAGCCGACCCGGCCGAAGTGGTTGTCCGGCTTCGGACAGGCTGCCGGCGATGGTTCCGCCTGATGCGACCTTCAGCCGTTCACGCGGCCCCCACTCGGATTCGGGTTCGACCGAGGGGTCACCGGGAATGGTGCTGGCGGCGGCAGGGGTCCGGTGAGCATCGGGTGCGTGCTCCGGCTCCGTTCCCTCGGCGTAACGGTATTCGAGAAGCTCCCGGATGTCAGGAAACGAATCGGAGGACTGGTAGATCTCCCCGGCCGGGAGCGCCGGCATCACCGGGTTGGCCTGGAACCATCTCCACTCCTGGTTACGGAGGTAGAAGAGGAAGATCTCCTCGTTCTTGAGAATCCTGGTGCCGGCCGGCGGAACCGTCGCGGCGACCGTCCAGTTGTCCTGGTCGAGAACGCGCCGACCTCGCGGCGAGAGATCCCGTTCCGAATGGTTGGCCGGAGCGGCAGACCGGGCGTCCCGAAGGTTCATTCCCACCAGGTTCGGCATCAGTACGCTCGCCGGCCCCACAGGAACTGTGGCCTGCCCGGCCAGCGCGGCAGCCGGAGCCTGGCCCGAGGTGCCCTGGTCGCCGGCGTTGCCCGCGATCAGCGCGATGACGAAGACGACGCCGATGCAGCCGCTCAGTCTCGGGTGGCGGGTGATCCACGACATGATTCGACGCCCGCGAGAGGAACCGTTCACGCGTGCAGCCCACAGAACACGATCACAAGATTTTCCTCCACATACAGCGGTTCACCGCTCCGCGCTCTTCCGGCTACCAGGTCAGTCGCAGGTGGGAATTCGGGCTCTGGCCCCCGACGAAGGGATCAGAGGGTCACCTAGTAGACCGTCGCCTCTAATATTCGACAGATATGCGGTGGATCGGTGAGGATGGTCTTCTTTCTCGCTGCCGTGAGGATGTGTCGTGTCGAGGTCGGGGTTACCGCCGGTGGTGCTGAGCGCCG
>NZ_JBFLUG010000033.1:0-69180 GCF_041008525.1 Parafrankia sp. FMc2
GGGCCGGGGTGGCAGGGGGAGGGGGAGCGCGGGCAGCCCGTCGATACTCTCCCGGTTGAACGGGGCGCGTTCGCAGTAGGCGGCGAACTCCTCCTCGGACCTGCGGTCGAGGTACCGGGTGTGCAGATCGCGCTCCTCCCGGTAGTCCATCAGCGGGACGGCGTAGCCGCAGCTGTCGCTGATCCGCAGCGCCCGCACCACGATGATCGCCCGCAGCCCGCCTGCCTCCGCCTGGCCGCCCGGGAAGCGGTCGAGCAGCTCCGTCCAGCGCGGGTCGTCGCGGAAGACCGCCTCACCCGCCCCGTGCACACGGACGATCTTCGGTGGTCCGTCGAAGGCGCACCACATGAGGGTGATCCGCCCGTTCTCGCGCAGGTGCGCGATGGTCTCCGCGTGGCTGCCGCCGAAGTCGAGGTAGGCCAAGGTCCGCTCGTCGAGCACGGTGAGCGACCCGTCCCGTCCCTTCGGCGAGACGTTGATCCGGCCGTCGCCCGCCAGCGGCGCGGACGCGACGAAGAACATCTTCTGCGCCTCGATGAACGCGCGCAGCCGGCCGTCGATGCACTCATGGACCTGTCCCATGAGGGAAGTATGAGCCCGCGATCGGCTGCGCCCGAGGCGATCCAGAGGTGATCCGGACGTGATCTGGAAGTGATCCGAGGTGATACGCGGGTAGCCGGCCGGTCACCGCGTATCTAGCTGTGGAGGCGCCGCCCCCGTGGTCGTTCCGCGGCGGGCGGGTCCGTCGAGTGACCCTGTCCGACCCACGACGATCCGGTGGTGACCGTGTTCCCGTCCGACACACAGGCACAGGATGCTGGCCGTCGGCGGAGCTGGTGCCGGTGAGGCCACTGCGGGCCGGTGACCCGCTCGTCGTCGGCCCGTACCGGCTGGCGGCCCGTCTCGGCAGCGGCGGGATGGGCGTCGTCTACCTGGGAGTCGACTCCGGCGGCCGGCAGGGCGCCGTGAAGGTGCTGCGGGACGAGTTCCTGGACGACGAGGGGTTCCGCCGCCGGTTCACCCGCGAGGCCGCCGCGATCGCGGCGATCGACAGCCCGCGGGTCGCCCGTCTGCTCGCCGCCGAGCCCGACGGCGACCCGCCGTGGATCGCCACCGAGTACGTGCACGGCCCGACCCTGCTGCGCGCCGTCGCCGACGACGGGCCGACGTCGCCGGACGCCCTGCGCACGCTGGCGACCGGTCTCGCCGAGGCGCTGCGTGCGATCCACGCCGCCGACGTCGTGCACCGAGACCTCAAGCCCAGCAACGTCATCCTCGCCGGCGACGGCCCGAAGGTCATCGACTTCGGCATCGCCGCCGGCCTGCCCGGGACGATGACGGCGTCCGGCGTGGTGCTGGGCAGTGTCGGCTACATGGCCCCGGAACTGATCTCGGGCGACGTCCGCCCGGGCCCCGCGGCGGACGTCTACTGCTGGGCGCTGACGGTCGCGTACGCCGCGTCCGGCCGCGCCCCGTTCGGCGACGGCCCGCTGCAGGCCCTCGTTCTGCGCACGGTCCGCGGCGACGCGGACATCGACGGCGTCCCGCCCGACCTGCGCCCCGCGGTCACCACGGCGCTGCGGACGAGCCCGGAGCGCCGGCCCGACGCGGCGGCCCTCCTGCACTGGCTGGCCTCCGGTACCGCTCCCGACGGTCTCGACCTGGAGGCCGACCCCGACCCCGGCCTGGACGTGGGCGCCGACGTGGGTGTCGACCTGGACGCCGACCCGGTGGGCAGCGTGCCCGCGCCGGCTGGTGCGGGCGTCGGCCGGGTGCGGTCGGGCAGTGCCCGCCGCCGCGAGCCCGCCCTGGAGTTCCTGGACGTGGTCGCCGCCACCCGCACGGCCACGGCCGCCCCGGCCACCCCGGGCGAAACGGATGCCCCCGCACCGTCGCTGTCCTCCCGGCGGCGCCGCTCCGCGGTGGTGGGACGCCGGCTGGTCCCGGCGGCCGGAGTCGTCGCGATCGTCGCCGCCGCGGCCGGGATGGGTGTCGGCGGCCCGGGTGACGTCCTCGGGGACGCCCTCGGAATGGCGCGTTCCGGTCCCGCCGCGGGCCCTGACGACCTGTGGCAGGACGTCGCTGACGGGGCCGCTGCCGCCATGACGCCGCCCGCCGACCGCGGCGACCGTGGGCGTAGCGGCGTGGAGATCCCTCCACAGCTTCCCCCGACGCCCGAGCAGCTGACGGCCCCGGCGGAGCAGCCGGTCACCGCCACGGCTCCCGCCGCTCCCGCGCCCCGGCACCGCCCCGTGCGCCTTGCCCGTAACAGCACCGGCCCAGGCCTCGACGTGGATCTGCCCCGGGTCGAGATCGGCGAGATCCTCGCCGGGTGGCGCCCGGCGCTCCCTGACCTCCAGGTCGACCTGGACGACCTGGACGACCTGGACGTCCTCGGCGGAGCCGGTGGGTGGGGGGAGTCCGGTGCGGGGGAGCGGACCTGCCCGCTTGACCGCACCGCGCTGCGGGCCATCGCCGCCCGCGCCGGGCAGGCCCCGCCCGCCGGCCGCTCCGCGCGCGCCGCCGGCTGCACGGCGGCAACGGTGGCCGTCGTCGAGGCGCCGACGATGCCGCTGCCGAACCTCCGGGCGGCCGTGGGGGCGGGGCGTCCGCTGGCCGCGTTCTCGAACCCGCCCGCCGTCCCGGTGCTCGGCGACCTCGCCGGGGCGCGGCCCGTGACGCTGCCGGACCTGTCCCGGCGGCGCGGGCGCTAGCGCCCAGGCGGCGCGGGCGCCAGTGTCCGCCAGTCCCGCTCGGGTGCGGCCGGTCGCAGGGGTCGCGCGGGCTACGCCCGGGACCGCGGGGCGGCGGCGCTCCGGCCACGATCCAGCGCCGCGGGATCCGCCGGGCTCAGGGCAGCCGCACCGCGACCCGGAGCAGGCGGGTCACCTGGGTGGCGCCGAAGTTGTCGTCGCTGAGCACGGTGACGACGGTCCTGCCACGCGTGGGCCCCCGAGGATCGACGGCGAGGGCCTCGTAGTTGTCCATCAGCGGGTTGATCTGGGTGCCGGGGTTCGTGGCATGCAGGGTGGGACAGGTTGTGAGGTCGGCGACGAGCCGCTTGCCCACCAGGGCGCGCGCCGGGAGCACCGAGAGGTTGGGCACGGCGGAGACGTCCGCGCCGCGACCGGCGGCCGGTACCGCGTACAGGGCGATCCGGTTGCCCAGGCCGGCGGTGAACGAGGCCTCCAGGACGAGGAGCTTCCCATCACCGTAGGCGGCGACCTCGGAGATGCGCTGTCCGGGCTCGACCAGGTAGCCGAGCTGCCTGACCAGCTCGTACCGACCGGTGACGCTGAGCCGGTACACCAGGATCCGCCGCGTCCGGGCCTCACCGGCCGCGGGAGCGTCACCGGCGAGGGCGCCTTCCATCGCTGCGTAGATGAAACGCCCCGACGGGGAGACGGCGAGCCCTTCGAGCGTGGCGTTGTCCGTGGACTCTCCCGCCGGAGCCACGCGGAAACGGTCCGGTACTGGCAGGGCCGTCTGCTCGGTCCCGGTCCGGTCGAAGATCCTGATGGACGGTTCGCGCTCCGAGCTGACGACATATCGCCCGTCGGGCAGCACGGCGAGACCCTCACCGTCGAAGTTCGTACCGTCGTACGGGGCGCCCGTGGATGTCCGGAGCTGGAGGCTGCCCACGATCCTCGGCCTGGCCGGGTCGGAGAGGAACCAGATCCGTGCGGGCAGGGTTCCGGTGCGGTCGACGATCGCCGCGTAGGCGTGCCGTCGGGCGTCGTAGGCCAGCGCGGAGAGACCGCCGACCGTTTCGCCGTCCACGACGGCCTTGTCCAAGGCGTCACTGAACCCGAGCGCGAGGCCGCCCGGAGGGCAGTCCATCGTTGGCCCGTCCGCCGCGATCGCCGGGCGCCCGCCATCCGGGTGGGGCTGGTCGGACAGGGCGGATGCTGCGCCGGCGGCGGTGCTGGGCGTCACGACGGCGAGACCTGCCAGGACGGCGGCGGCAACGCCGGCCCGGCGGCGAGCAGACCTGGTCCCGGTCCCTGTGGACCTGGCGGGCGCCGTCGCACGGGTGGGGAGATGGGCCATCAGTCCTCCTCCGGATCGATTCCACCCTGCCGAACCCGTGGAACCCCAACAGAGCCCGCCGGTGTCCGTCGCGGGTCCACTCCATGAACGCAATCAACGGTCCGGGGCAGCTTCACCCGCCGGCCGCCGGCCGGCCCGTAGACGCCGGTGGTGTACCGGAACGAGTCGCGGGGCCGGTCGCGCTTCTTGAACCGGGGGAACCCGACCCGGCGGCCCGGGAATTGGTCGGCGCCTCGCCATCAGCACAGACGTCTCGGTCATCAGCACAGACGTCTCGTCAGGCCGCATGCGGCGGAGTTGTTCCAGGGTAATGGTGCCCGCCGACCGCGGTGTTGACTGAACGTATACGACCCTTGACGCTCGTCGAGCGCTGCTCTAGCTTGTGTGGCGATATCCCTGTGATTGACGTCGGTGTTTGGTCGTTTCGCGCGATTCCAGTCTTTTCTCCGTTCAATCCCTCGTCACCTTCCAGACATCCGGCGTGGTGAGAAGTTCTCCCTCCGGGGAGAAGAGGATTCCGATTTCGGAGGTTTCTGTTGTCTGTGTCGAAATCTGCGGCCCGGTGGACGGCCTTCGCGTTCGCGGCCGCGATCGCCGTCGTCACCATTGCGCCGGCGTCCGCGCAGGCGGGGCCCGGCCCCGTGCGAGGCGCGTTCATTCTCACCGTCTCGGCGGGAGAGAAGCCCTACCGGGGCAAGCCGGTTGTTCTGACCTGCCCGCCGAACGCCGCGACGACCCATCCGAACCCGGTGCGGGCCTGCGCGGCCCTCGCGAAGGCGGGCGGCGACTTCGACAAACTCCCGGTAGATCCCGCCGTGCTCTGTCCGTTCGTCTACGACCCGGTCACGGCGACGGCCGACGGCCGCTGGGGAACGAAGACCGTCCACTGGACGAAGACCTTCGGTAACAGCTGCCTGCTGTACGCGGAGACCAACCCGGTCTTCTGACGGCAACCGGCCCCGGTGTGACTGGCACCGGTGGTTCCCCGCGGGCCGTGGCTGGCGGCTGCTCGGCCGTCAGACGCGACTGGTCTCGGCGAAGCCCGCGAGCTGGGCCGTCACCGCACCCCACCCGGCCTGGAAGCCGAGGTCCTCGTGCCGGGCGCGGGCGGCCGGGTCGCCGTGGCGCACGACGACCCGGTAGTCGGTGCCGTCAGGGTGGTCGCGGAACGTGATCTCGGCGGTCATCGACACCGGCTCGGGGGCCGCGGGGCGCCAGGCACTGTCGAGCGCGTTCGTGAAGACGATGCGTTCGAGGTCGTCGACGACCAGGAAACAGGCGTCCAGGTGGGGGCTGAACGCGGTGCCGTCGTCGCTGAGACGGGTGACGAACGCTCCGCCGGGTCGCATCTCGAGCCGGTCGACGCGGCACTGTGTGGGAGCCGGCAGCCACCACTGTTCGAGGCTGGCCGGGTCGGTCCATGCCCTCCAGACGACGGCGCGCGGTGCCCGGATGAGGCGTTCGAGGCAGAGATCGAGGTCGGCGTTCATTCCTGCTCCTGGGGGGCGGGGGCGGTGGCGAACTGGGCGAGACGGTCGGTGCGGTCTTCCCAGATGCGTCTTTGCTCGGTCAGCCAGCCCTCGAGCGGCGCGAGGCCCGCACGGTTGAGCTCGCAGGTGCGGACCCGCCCGGACTTCGCCGTGCGGATCAGGCCGTTCCTCTCGAGTGTGCGCACGTGCTTCAGGAACGAGGGCAGGGCCATCGGGAAGCCCTCGGCGAGGTCGCTGACGGTGGCCGGCCCGCGGCCGAGCCGGCTGAGTACGGCGCGCCTGGTCGGATCGGCCAGGGCGACGAGCAGCCCGTCGAGCTGCACCGAATACTGTTCCACGAAGCTAAGTATCGTGTGTCCGAACGCTTAGCGCAAGGGCTAAGCGTCGGGTCGCCGCCTGTCCGCCGGTGACCCGACCGGGCGGATGGGCTCCGTCAGGGCAGGCGTACCGCGACCCGGCGCAGGCGGGTGACCTGGGCAGGCAGGCGGGCAGACGGGCAGGCGGGTGGGTGAGGCCGGTGGGTGGGTGAGGCCGGTGGGGTAGCGTCGTCGGCCATGGCCGAGCCCGCTCCGAGTTGTCTGGCTGACGTCGCGGCGGCGTATGACCGCGTGGCCGACGTCTATGCCGAGCTTTTCGCTGACGTTCTCGACCGTCAGCCGCTGGAGCGTGCGCTGCTGGCCGCGTTCGCCGATCTGGTGCGTGACGCTGCCGGGCCGGTGGCGGATCTCGGCTGCGGGCCAGGGTATGCGTCGGCCCACCTGCACGGGCTGGGGCTGGACGTGTTCGGCGTGGACCTGTCGGCGGAGATGGTCGCCCTGGCCCGACGCTCCCACCCGGGGCTGCGGTTCGAGGTGGGCACGCTGACCGGGCTGGACCTGCCGGACTGCGCTCTCGGCGGTGCCCTCTGCCGCTATTCGCTCATCCACATCCCGCCCACCGAGATTCCCGCCGTCCTTGCTGAGATCCACCGCGTTCTGGTGCCCGACGGCCACCTGCTGATCGGCTTTCTGGCCGCGGACGAGCCCACGGCCACGGTGCATGCCTACGACCACCGGGTGGCGCCCGCCTACCGCTGGGCGCCCGGCCATCTCGCCGAGGTGGCGAGGCAGGCGGGGCTTGTCGAGGTCGCCCAGCTGGTGCGAGCCCCGGTGGAGGACGAACGGGGACGGCAGGCCCAGCTTCTGGCCCGCCGCTCCTGAGACCCGGGGCGGGAGGCATCGCAGCTGCCAGTGTCGGCCTCCGCCAGTCCGTAGGCAGGTAGGAAGACATTCCGATCGAGGCCGTGTGAGGCCGCTGCTTACACCGATGACATGGACGAGGAGGACGAGCGCCTGACCTGGCTCTTCTCGGCGCTGTGCACCGTCTCGTTCCCGGTCGAGGTGTGGCGGCAGGCGCGGGTGCCTGACTCGGGGCCCTCCGCGATCGACGCCGTGGTCGAACCCGCGATCTAGCGCCCGTCTCGCCCGTCCCGCCTGGATCGGATCGGCCCCGCGGGGGCCCGGCTGGGCCGATCCGTCAGCGCCTGCCTGGCGCCCGCTCGGGCCGCGGCTCGACGCCGGCGAGGAACAGCTCGACCGCGTGCTCGATGTGACGCTGCTCGACGTCGGTGTCGCGCCGCAGGTCGAAGACGGCGAGCATGGATGGAAAACCCGCGACCATCGCGAGGAACTGCTCGGCGGCGAGCTCCGGGTCATCCACGACGATGGTGCCGGCCCGCGCGTGCCGCTCCAGGAGCTCGATGACCGAACGCAGCCGCGGCGACCAGGCCATCGAGTGAGCGGCGTGCGCGAACTCGGGGAAGCGGCGCGCCTCGCTCATGGCCATCCGGATCAGCTGCGCGATCGAGGGATCCACAGCCCGGGCGACCGCCGCCTGGGCGATCATCATGAGCTCACCACGGAGGTCGCCCTCGGGCACCGCCACGAGCGGCGGATCCCACTGCAGCGACGACATCGCCCAGGGAAGAATTTTTGTGAACAGCGCGTGCTTGTCCGGGTACTTTGCGTAGAGCGTGCGCTTGGTGATGTTCGCGGCCCGCGCGATCTCCTCCATGGACGCGGCTTCGAAGCCGCGGTCACAGAAGACCTCGAAGGCGGCCTGACGCAGCCGTTGTTCGAGTTCGGCCGACCCGGTCCGGGTCGGCCGGCCGGTGCGCGCGGGGTGCGTCATGGTCCTCGATTCTCGCACCGGCCGAATCCGCCCGCGCCGGAGCCCGCGCACCGCTGTGCCGGCGCTCGGCTCCGGCGTGCGGGCGGCCTGAACCCTCTTCTGATCATTGACTAAAAGTATACGTTATCGTATACTTCACTGTATTCCAGGTGACTACCTCATCAGTATGCAGTGCACATCACGTTGACCGCCCCCGAAAGGATTGCCATGGTCGAAAGCCCCACCGAGAAGGTGGTCGTGGTCACCGGATCGGCATCCGGTATCGGGCTGGGAATCGCACAGCGCCTGGCCCTCGACGGCATCGCGGTCGGTCTTTTCGATCTCGATGCGGTCGCAGCCGAGTCGGCCGCCGCGAAGATCCGCAGCGATGGCGGTGCGGCGATGGCGGTCGGTGTCGATGTCGCCTCCCGTGATCAGATCGACGTGGGCCTTCGGCGGGTGCGCGAGGCCTTCGGCCCGATCACGGTTCTGGTCAACAATGCCGGGAAGGAGGGCTTCCGCCGGTTCCTCGACATCTCGCCCGAGTCGTGGAACGAGCTGCTCGCCATCAATCTCACCGGTACGTTCCACTGCTGCCAGCTCGTGCTTCCCGACATGATCGAGGCGGGCTGGGGGCGGATCGTGAACATCTCGTCGTCCAGCACGCACAGCGGGCAGCCGTACATGGCGCACTACGTCTCCTCCAAGTCCGGTATGGTCGGCCTGACCAAGTCGCTGGCACTCGAGTTCGGCCCCGCGGGGATCACTGTCAACACCATTCCGCCGGGCTTCATCGACACCCCGATGACCCGTCGCAACGAGGGCAAGGGGCGGTTCGGTCCCGGCGGCATGGACGAAGCGATCTCCCGGACTCCGGCCGGGCGCGCAGGCCGGCCGGAGGACATCGCCGCGGCCTGCTCGTTCCTCGTCTCCGACGAGGCCGGTTACGTGACAGGCCAGATCATCGGCGTGAACGGCGGCCGGAACACCTGACCGGCCTGGCCGCGCAGGCGACGCCTCGGTCGTCCGGCAGCTCGACCAGCGTCCGCACGACGACCAGCGCACGCACGATGACGACGTCACCACCGACCGGAGGCCCGGGTGTCCGACACACTCGATCAGATCGACTTCTCCGCCGCCGACCTCGCGTTCGGCCGGGGCATGCCGCTGCGGATGCGGAGTCGCGGAGATGTCTGAGCAACGTCCGCCGCGGGCGGCGGTCCCGGCGGAGACCACCGCGGTCGGCTTCATCGGTCTCGGCAGCATGGGCAGCGTCCTCGCCCGCAACCTGGTCGAGGCAGGTCACGCGGTCGTCTGCCACGACATCGCCGGAGCCGAGCGCGCACCGGCTGGTGCGACCTTCGTGGAATCGGTGGGCGCCGTCGCCGCCGCGAGTACCACGGTTGTCCTGAGCCTTCCGGACGGCCTCGCGTCGGCACAGGTGGTCGGCGAGATCGTCGGCACCGTGTCGCGGACGGCCCTGACGGTCGTGGAGACCTCGACGATCGGCGTCGTCCACGCGCGGAACAACGCGGCACTCCTCGAGACCGCCGGCATGAGCCTCGTCGACGCGCCGGTCTCCGGCGGGGTCGCGGGCGCCCGGGCCAGGACTCTCACGGTGATGTACTCGGGCGACGAGACCAGCTGCGCTCGGGCCATGCCCGTGCTGGCGGGTCTTTCCGACCGTCGTATCCGGGTCGGTGACCGGCCTGGCCTGGCCCAGGCGATGAAGCTCGCGAACAACTACCTCTCCGCCACCGCGCTCGCCGCGACGAGCGAGGCGATCGCCTTCGGAACGGCGGCGGGTCTGTCGATGACAACGATGCTCGACGTGCTGAACACCTCCAGTGGGCAGAACTCCGCGACCAGCGACAAGTTCCCCAACCACGTTCTGACCGGCCGTTACGCTGCCGGCTTCGCCAACAGCCTGATGGCCAAGGACGTCGGGCTCTACCTCGACGAGGTCGCCGCCGCGGGCGGATCCGACGAGGTCGGGCGCCCCGTGGCCGCCCTGTGGCGGAGGTTCGCCGACCAGCGGCCGGGAGCCGACTTCACCGCGATCTACCCGTTCGTCGGCCCTGAGGACACAGCCGCCGGCTGATGGCCGAGGAAGACTTCGCGTCGGCGGCAGGACTCGCGGCGGCAGGGTTCGTTGGCGGCAGGGTTCGTCAGCGGCGGAGCCAGCTGTGCATGGTTCGGAGAAAGGCGCCGGGGTACTCGTCGGGGAGGCCGGTGAGGCGGTTCAGCTCGGTCAGGGTCTCGTCGGGGATCGCGATGGTCAGGGCGGCGAGGTTGTCCTCGAGCTGGGTCATGGTGCGGGCACCGATGATGGTGGAGGTGACCGGGCGCGTGCGCTGCCAGGCGAGAGCAAGCTGGGCCGGGGTGCAGCCGAGTTCGGTGGCGGCTTCTGCCACGGCGGCGGCGATGGCGAAGCCACGGTCGTTCTTGACCAGCACGTCGAGTTCGCCCTCGCGCTGGCCGAGCCGGGTGCCTTCCGGCTTTGCCTCGGCCGAGATCTTCCCCGTGAGCATGCCGGCCGCGAGCGGGCTCCACGCGATGAAGCCCAGGCCCTCCTCCTCGAGCAGCGGCAGATGCTCACGTTCCAGCGTGCGCACGATCAGGTTGTACTGGCCCTGCAGTGAGACGAAACGTTCCCTGCCGCGGGCGTCACTGATGGCGAGTGCCTTCATGAGCCGGTAGGCATGGAAGTTGGACGCGCCGATGTAGCGGACCTTGCCCTCGCGAACCAGGTCGTCGAGAGTGTCGAGAGTTTCGGTGATCGGAGTGGTCGGGTCGTCGAAGTGGACCTGGTAGAGGTCGAGATAGTCGGTCTGCAGCCGGCGCAGGCTGTTCTCGCAGGCCCTGCGAAGGTGGAGGCGGCCGGTGCCCTTGTCGTGCGGGCCATGACCGACGGGAAGCCCGGCCTTGGTCGCGACGACCACGCGGTGGCGGCGCCCCTTCAGAGCTCGGCCGACGATCTCCTCGGAGCTGCCGTAGACGTCCGCGGTGTCGAGGAAGTTACCGCCCGCGTCGAGGTAACGGTGAACCAGCGCGATCGAGGTCTCCTCGTCGCAACCCCAGTCCTTCATGCCGAATGTCATCGTGCCGAGGGCGAACCGGGAGACATACAGGCCGCTGCGCCCGAGCTGGCACAGCTCGATTCTCGTCGGTCGCGGCCTGGCCCCTGCCGGGGCTGTCATCTCCGTCGTGCGCGGCTCGGTCATGCTCTTCGTCCTCCGCGTGCTGAGAGGTGGTGCGTGCCTGGGGGCCGGGACCTGCGGTAGGTGTCAGACCCTTCCACGAACATTGATCCGCGAGCATTGACCATAAGTATACGCAAAAGTATATTTCGAGACGGATGACCTGTCCACCGAGCGAGACCGACAGACCGCACCCGCAGTCAGCCGAGGAGCGACTCATGCCCGTCACCACACACCCGATCAGTCCCGAGGTGGGTTTAGAAATCACCGGCCTGACCGGCCGCCAGCTGGCGGATCCGGCCATGGCCGCGGACACGAGGAAGTATCTCGACCAGTACGGCGTCGTCGTCTACCGCGAGGCGCACATCGATGACGCGGACCTGGTCGCCGTGAGCCGGCTTCTGGGCGAGGTGGTGGTCGCCCCCATGGGCGGGGAGAAGGACCATCCCGAGGTCTCCGCGATCTCCCTCGATCCGTCACAGAGCGCGCTGGCCGCCTACCGGGCGGGCACGTTCTTCTGGCACATCGACGGCGCCAACGACCTCGTCCCGCAGAAGGCGACCCTGCTGACCGCGCTCGAGGTCGCGACCGAGGGCGGCGACACCGAGTTCGCCAACCTCTACGCGGCCTACGAAGGGCTGCCCGCCGAGGAGAAGGCGCGGTACGCCGGGCTTCGCGTGGTGCACAGCTTCGCCGCGACGCAACGGCTGGCGCATCCCGACGCGTCGCCGAGGATGCGAACATCGTGGGGCAAGGTGCCGTCCCGGGAGCATCCGCTGGTGTGGACCCGCAGCAATGGCCGGAGGTCGCTGCTGGTCGGGGCCACCGCGGAACAGGTCGTCGGCCTGTCGGAAGCCGAGAGCCGAGAGCTGCTCGACCGCCTGCTCGCCTGGGCGACCCAGCCGCGGTTCTCGCTGCGGCACCACTGGCACCACGGAGACCTGGTTATCTGGGACAACACCGGCATCCTGCACCGGGCCCAGCCCTACACGGCCGAGTCCCGCCGCCTCATGCACCGCACCACCCTGGTCGGCGAGGAGGCGGTGGCCTGAGCCGCGGTCGTCCGGCGGGGTCAATGGGTCGCGCGGAACGCGGTGTCGAGGTCGGTGAGGATGTCCTCGACGCCCTCCAGGCCCACGGAGAGGCGGATCAGGTCGGCGGGGACGCCGCTGGCGACCCGTTCGGCCTCGGTGAGCTGGGCGTGGGTCGTCGACGCGGGGTGGATCGCGAGCGAGCGGACATCCCCGATGTTCGCCAGGTGGCTGTGCAGGCGCAGCGCCTCGATGAAGGCCGGGCCGCGGCGCTCGCCGTCGCGCAGCCCGAAGGCGACCACCGCGCCCGCCCCACGTGGCAGGTACCGTGCAGCGGCGTCGCGCCAGGGGCTGTCGGGCAGGCCGGGGTAGGCGACGCGGGTGACCTCCTCGTGGCCCCGCAGCCAGGTCGCGACGCGCAGCGCATTGGCGCAGTGCCGCTCCATCCGCAGCGACAGTGTCTCCAGGCCCTGCAGCAGCAGGAACGCGTTCATCGGCGACAGCGCCGGGCCCAGGTCACGCAGCAGCCGCGCGCGGGCGCGCAGAATGTACGCGGTCTCCGGGAACTCGTCGAGGAACACCAGGCCGTTGTAGGACGGGTCGGGCCGGGTGAAGCGGGGGTAGCGGCCGTTGCCCCAGTCGAACCGGCCGCCGTCGACGATCACGCCGCCGATGGACGTCCCGTGCCCGCCGATGAACTTCGTGGCCGAGTGCACGACGATGTCGGCCCCGTGCTCCAGCGGGCGGGTGAGGTAGGGAGAGGGGAGCGTGTTGTCGACGACGAGCGGGATGCCCGCGTCGTGGCTGACCGCGGCGATCCCGGCGATGTCGAGGACGTTGCCGCGCGGGTTGCCGATCGTCTCCCCGTAGAACGCGGCGGTGTTCGGGCGCACCGCCGCCCGCCAGGCGGCCAGGTCGTCGGGGTCGTCGATGAACGTCGTCTCGATGCCGAGGTCGGCGAGGGTGTGGCGGAACAGGGCGTAGGTGCCGCCGTACAGCGAGGCGGACGAGACGAGGTGGTCGCCGGCCGAGGCGATGTTGAGCAGGGCCAGGGTCTGCGCGGCCTGCCCGCTGGCCGTCGCGAGCGCCGCGACGCCGCCTTCCAGGTCGGCGATGCGCTGTTCGAGTGCGTCCTGGGTCGGGTTCACGACCCGGGTGTAGGTGAAGCCGGTCTCGGTCAGGGCGAACAGCCCGGCGGCCTGCTCGGCGTCGGCGAAGACGAACGAGGCGCTCTGGTAGATCGGGACGGCGCGCGCGCCGGTCGTCGGATCGGGCTGCGCGCCGGCGTGGATCTGGCGGGTCTCGAACGACCATGACGAGACGGCGGGCCCGCGCTGCGCGGGTGTGACGCCCGGGAGCGTTGCGGGCCGCCCGGCGGGTGGCACGGGGGGCGGTTCGGTGGCCCGGTCGGTCGGATCCGCGGTCCGGTCGGTCGGGTGCGCGGCTCGGGGCGCCGACGGGTTCGCGCCGGGCGGCCCGGTGGGCGTGGTGGCGGCATCGGTCTGCTCGCTCACCGGACGGTTCCGGTCAGCGGTGCCGGGTCGGCCGCGAGGTCGGAATAGTACCGGCGAGCGACCGCGGGATGGCTGCGCAGCCAGCTTTTCAGCGTGTTCGTCCCGTGCTGCGCGAAGATCGGGTTGTCGGGGTCGGGTGGCTCCTCGGTGTGGGGGAGCTGGGCGCGGAGGTCGGCGGGCAGAGGCACGGGTTCGAGGGTCGCTGACAGGCCCGGTCCGTAGAAGAACGCCACGGACACGCGTTCGTGGCCTTTCGGTGGGCTCACCACCCGGTGCACGGTCGCCCGGTAGTAGCGCTGGGTGGCCAACTCGAACATCTCGCCGATGTTCACCACGAACGCGCCCGCGCGTGGCACCGCGTCGATCCAGCCACCGCGACCGTCAGCGACCTGCAGCGCGGGCGGCTGGGCCGGCGGCGCGGCCGGTCGGTCGGGCTCTGTCTGCTCGTCCTGCTCGTCCTGCTCGTCCCGTGGCCGGAGGCCGTCCTGCAGAACGAGGCTGAGGAACCCGCCGTCCTTGTGCGGGCCGACACCCTGGTCGTAGCCGTCGGTGAAGCCGGCGGGCGCGGCGAGGTAGCGGAGCAGCTTGACGTGGGAGCGGGGATCGGCGGCGAACGTCGGGTCCAGCTGCCCGGGCGGCAGCCCGAGGGACTCCGCCAGCGCCCGGACCACGACCCGCGCCAGCCGGCCCAGCGCGGCCATGTACTCCAGGACGGTCTCCCGCAGCTGCGGGAGGCGTGCCGGCCACTGGTTCGGCCCGTCCAGCCGCAGGTACGGCGGGTCACCGGGAGCGGGAACCCGGGCGGGCCGCTCGTCACCGATGTCGATCTGCTCGCGGACGTCCGGGCTGCCCCGGGTGATCTCGTGACCGAGGCGGGTGTAGCCGCGGAAGTGCGGCGAGTGGATGTTCTCGATCTCCAGCTTCACCGCGGTCGGCAGACGGAAGAACTCGCGGCTCACGGCGAGTACTCCCTCGGTGAGCCGTGCCGGGACGCCGTGGCCGGTGAGCTGGAAGAAGCCCGGGTCGCGGCAGGCCGCGCGCAGCGCCGCGAGGAAGTCGGCGCGGTCGGCGGGGGCGCTGGGTGCGCCGTACGAGCGCAGGTCGAGCACCGGCAGCGCCGCGGCGCTCGGTCGGCCCGGGCCGGGGGAGACGGGCACGCGGCCTTCCCTCCTGGTGGCGACAGGACGTGTCCGTGGGACCTTACCCATCTTTTCGATCGAAGATATGTTTTTTGACACCACTCGCCCGGCCGGTGCGCCGTGTGTGAGCGACGCCCCTCCGTAGTGTGCCCTGGGTCACGTCGACAGCTCGTTGTCGCCGTGCGGTGGGCATGTTTCGGTTCGGGAATGCCGAGGCAGCGCAAACTCGTGCGTCGGGAGTACATCGACCTGCTCCGGGTGACGTCGGCCGCCTGTCCGAGGAGCTGAGAGCTCCCGAGGGCAGCCCTGCCTCCAGCGTCCGACGTGACGTGACGGCCCGTTCGGAGGGGTCCGGGCGTGTATGCGCGCGATTCCGTTCCGTGCGGGGCATCCTTCTTGCGGCCACGGCCTGACCGGCAGCCGCCCGCGCGAGCACCATCCCGTGCCAGCAATGTCTCGTGCCAGCACCGTCCCGTGCCGGCAATGTCCGAGGGGAGCCCCGCCATGACCGAGCCGACCTGGTCGTTCGAGACGCAGCAGATCCACGCGGGTGCGCAGCCCGATCCGACGACCGGTGCGCGCGCCGTCCCGATCTACCAGACGACGAGCTTCGTCTTCCGCGACACCGACCACGCGGCGGCGCTCTTCGCGCTGGGGGAACCCGGCAACATCTACACCCGGATCATGAACCCGACGCAGGACGTCTTCGAGCAGCGTGTCGCCGCCCTCGAGGGCGGGGTCGGGGCGCTCGCGACGGCGTCCGGGCAGGCGGCGGAGACGCTGGCGATCCTGAACCTGGCCGAGGCCGGGGACCACATCGTCAGCTCGGCGAACCTGTACGGCGGCACGTACAACCTGTTCCACTACACCCTGCCCAAACTGGGGGTGCGGGTGTCGTTCATCGACAACCCCGACGACCTGGATGCCTGGCGGGCGGCGGTGCGCCCGGAGACCAGGGCGTTCTACGGCGAGACGATCGGCAACCCGCGTCTGGACGTCCTCGACACCGCGGGGATCGCCGGGGTCGCCCACGAGGCCGGCGTGCCGCTGATCGTCGACAACACCCTGGCGACCCCGTACCTGTATCGCCCGTTCGAGCATGGTGCCGACATCGTCGTCCACTCGGCGACCAAGTTCATCGGCGGGCACGGCACGTCCATCGGCGGGGTCATCGTCGACGGTGGCCGGTTCGACTACGGCGCGAGCGGGCGGTTCGCGAACTTCACCACCCCCGACCCGAGCTACCACGGTCTGGTCTACTGGGACGCGCTCGGCCACGGCAGCTACATCGCCAAGGCGCGGGTGCAGCTCCTGCGTGACCTCGGGCCGGCCATCGCGCCGCTGAACTCGTTCCTCTTCCTACAGGGCCTGGAGACACTGTCGCTGCGCCTGGAGCGGCACAGCGCCAACGCGCTGCGGGTCGCCGAGTGGCTGGCGGCCCGGGACGAGGTGAGCTGGGTCGCCTACCCGAAGCTGCCGAGCTCGCCCTGGTACGGGCGGGCGGAGCAGGTGCTCCCGCGGGGTGCCGGGGCGGTGCTCGCGTTCGGCATCTCCGGTGGCGCGCCGGCGGGCCGCCGGTTCGTCGAGGGGCTGGAACTGTTCAGCCACCTCGCGAACATCGGGGACGTGCGCTCGCTGGTCATCCATCCGGCGACGACCACCCACTCGCAGCTCACCGACGCCGAGCAGGCGGCGACCGGCGTGACGGCGGACCTGATCCGGCTGTCGGTCGGCATCGAGCACATCGACGACATCCTCGCCGACCTCGACGCCGGGTTCCGCGCCGCGAAGGCCGGATGACCGCGCAGCCCGGGCACCGCCCGCTCGCCGTCCCGCCGGAGCCGCCCGCGCGACCGCGCTCGTCCGAATCCGGGTCCGAGCGCCGGACCGCCTCCGTGCCCGCACCGCCCGCGGCTGCGCCCGCACCGCCCGCGCCCGCGGCAGCCGGGCCGCCGGCCTCCGCCGCGTGGCGGGTCGGTGACCCGGTCGGGCTACGGCGGTTCGCCACACCAGCCCGCCCGCTGGCGCTGGAACGGGGCGGCTCGCTGTCCGGCCTGACAATCGCCTACGAGACATGGGGGCGTCTCGCCGTGGACCGGTCAAATGCGGTGCTGGTGCTGCACGCGCTCACCGGGGACAGCCACGTCCATGGCCCGGCCGGGCCGGGCCATCCCACCGCGGGCTGGTGGGATGCCCTGATCGGCCCGGGCGCTCCGCTGGACAGCGAGCGGTTCTTCGTCGTCTGCCCGAATGTCCTCGGGGGCTGCCAGGGGACCACCGGACCGGCCGCACCGGCCCCCGACGGCCAGCCCTGGGGCAGCCGGTGGCCGGAGATCACCGTCGGTGACCAGGTGCGGGCCGAGGCGCTGCTCGCCGACACGCTGGGCATCACCCGCTGGGCGGCGGTCGTCGGCGGCTCGATGGGCGGTATGCGGGCACTGGAGTGGGCGGTGGCACTGCCCGAGCGGGTGGCCAGGGCGGTCGTGCTGTCGTGCGGCGCGGCGGCGACCGCCGAGCAGATCGCGCTCTACGCGACCCAGCTCGCGGTGATCCGCGCCGACCCGCACTGGCTGGGCGGGGACTACCACCACCGGCCGGCTGGTGGTGGCCCGCACACCGGTCTGGCGTTCGCCCGCCAGATGGGCCAGGTCAGCTACCGCAGCGAGGCCGAGTTCGCCCACCGGTTCGGCAACACCGTGCAGAGCGACGGCCGCTACGCAGCCGCGTCCTACGTGGAGCACCAGGGGGCGAAACTGATCAGCCGCTTCGACGCAGGCACCTACGTCACGCTCACCACGGCGATGATGAGCCAGGACGTCGGCCGCGGCCGCGGCGGGGTCCCGGCAGCCCTGCGCGGCTGCCGGGTCCCGGTCACGGTCGCCGGCATCGACAGTGACCGGCTCTACCCGCCGCGGCTGCAGGCCGAGCTCGCCCGGCACCTGGGCACCGAGGCGCACCTGGTGTCGTCCGAGTTCGGCCATGACGGCTTCCTGCTGGAGACGGCGGCGGTCGGCCAGCTCGTGCGCGCCGCCCTCGCCGACGCCGGTAGCTGAGGCGGCCAGCCCGGTGCCGTTCGCGGCCGGTGTCGCTCGCGCCGAGGCCGCTGCGCCCCAGGCGGTCAGGCGGAGGCGGTCAGGCGGAGGCGGCGGCGCGCAGCGCGTCGGCGCGGTCCGTGCGCTCCCAGGTGAACTCGGGCAGCGAACGGCCGAAGTGGCCGTAGGCGGCCGTCCGCCGATAGACGGGGCGCAGCAGGTCAAGATCCCGGATGATCGCGGCGGGGCGGAGGTCGAACACCTCGTCCACGGCCCGCTCGATCCGCTCCACCGGTACCTGCTCGGTACCGAACGTCTCCACGAACAACCCGACCGGCTCCGCCTTCCCGATCGCGTAGGCGACCTGCAGCTCGGCGCGGCGGGCCAGGCCCGCGGCGACGACGTTCTTGGCCACCCAGCGCAGCGCGTAGGCCGCCGAGCGGTCGACCTTGGACGGGTCCTTGCCGGAGAAGGCACCGCCGCCGTGCCGGGCGTACCCGCCGTACGTGTCGATGATGATCTTTCGGCCGGTGAGGCCGGCGTCACCCTGCGGGCCGCCGATCTCGAACCGGCCCGTCGGGTTCACGAGCAGCCGGTAGCCGTCGACCTCGAGGCCCAGGCTCTCCTCGGCCAGCCGCTTGAGCTCCGGTTCGACGACCTGGGTGCGGATGTCCGGGATGAGCTGGCCCTCGAGGTCGACCCCGGCGGCGTGGTGGGCGGAGACCACCACGGTGTCGAGCCGCGCCGGCCGATCGCCGTCGTACTCGATGGTGACCTGGGTCTTGCCGTCCGGGCGCAGGTAGGGCAGCACCCCGTCGTGGCGGACCCGGGAGAGGCGCTCGGCGAGCCGGTGCGCCAGCGTGATCGGCAGTGGCAGCAGGTCCGGGGTCTCGTCGGTCGCGTAGCCGAACATGATCCCCTGGTCGCCCGCGCCCTGCCGGCCGAGCGCGTCGTCGGCGGCCGTCCCGCCGGCGGCGGCGGACCGCCGTGCCTCGTAGGCGTGGTCGACACCCTGGGCGATGTCGGGGGACTGCGCGCCGATCGACACCAGGACACCGACGGTCGCCCCGTCGAAGCCGGTCGCCGCGTTGTAGCCGATCTCGATCAGCGTGCGGCGCACGACCGCGGTGACGTCGATGAGCGCCGCGGAGGTGACCTCGCCGGCGACGTGCACGTGGCCGGTGGTCAGCAGCGTCTCGACCGCGACCCGGGAGGTCGGGTCGGCGCTCAGATAGGCGTCCAGGAGGGCGTCGCTGATCTGGTCGGCCAGCTTGTCCGGGTGGCCTTCGGTGACGGATTCGGAGGTGAACAACCGACGGGGCATCATGACCTGCTTTCTGTTTCTCGGCGGCGCGGGCAGGGCCGGAGCGGAGTCGTTGCCCGCGGGACAGGGGACGAAGGCGCGGAACGGCGGCACCGGCGCACCGGCGCACCGGCGCGACCGGTGGAAGGGGGTGGACGCCGTGGAACCGGTGCAGGACGCCGCAGGGCCGGTACGGGACGTCGCGGGGGCGGCACAGGGGGCAGCGCGACCGCGGCGCGGAACAGGGCTGCGGGCAGCCGGCTCGCGCGTGTGAGGAGGCAGGCTACCCGGCCGGAACCCGACAGGGCGGCCGCGACCCGCGGCGCGCGTGCCTGAGGAGGGGGCCGACGTGCCCAGGGAGGACACCCGCCGGCCGGGCCGCCGGGTGGCGGGCGGTCGAGGCGCGCGCTACCGGAGCGCCGACGCGGCGGTGCAGACGGCGGCGGTACAGACGGCGGAGCTGACCCGGCCGAAGTCGATGTGACTCCGGGTGACCAGTCGGGGCGCGTTCAGTCGCGCCGAACTCCACATGGGCCCGATTGCACCATCGGAAGGGACACCCGGTCAACTGTGCGGATCGGCGACGTCCCGGATGCCCGACCTGTGCTCCCCGGCCGGCCGGCAGCCGGGTGTGCGTGGAATGATCGTCGCACGGAGCGGCGGCCCCGGCGCGTATGGCGGCCCCGGTCGTCCGGACAGCGGTGCCGGCTGGCTGAGGAAGGGATCCGTGTCGACGAGCTCCGTCCCCCGCTGGTCCCGGTATCGCCTGCTGCTGGCCGCGATCGCCTGCGGGGCGGCGGCCGCGGCGCTCACCGTGGCCGCCGGGTGGCCCTACTGGCGCGGCGAGCCCGCCCTCGCGGCGGTCAACGCCTTCGTGGCCGGTGCGTTCGTCGTTTCCGGGGTCCTGCTCGCCGGCAACCCGGCGCTGCGCCGAACAGGCTGGATGGCCGTGGCCGCCGGCCTGTGCTGGGCCCTCACCTGGTTGCTGGGCTGGGACGTCGGCCCGCTGCCGGCCCTCGGCCTCCTCGCCAACGCGTTGTTCTTCGTGGCCTTCGGCTGGGGCGTTCTGCTCTACCCGGACGGGATCCCGACCGGCCGCCTGGACTGGTGGGCCGGCGCCCTCACGACCCTCGTCTACGGCCCGCTGGCGGCGCTGTCGATCCTGGTCTCCCAGCCGGAGTGGAACGGCTTCGACGCGGATGCGTCCTGGCCGACGCTGGCGGCCAGCGAGGCGCTGTTCGGCGCGATCAGCGACGGCTACCTGGTGGCCAACCCGGTGCTGGCAGCCGTGTACGTGGGGCTGGTCGGCCGGCACTGGGCCCGGCTGTACGGCCTGGAGCGGTCGGTGCTCGCCCCGGCGCTGGCCGCGCTGAGTCTTGTCGTCATCAGCCTGGCGGTGCTCTCGCCGACCCTGGACAACCGGGAACCCGGCCACAACGCCGACAACGTCGCCGAGCAGGGCGCCACGCTGGCGGTGCTTCCGCTCGCGCTGGTGCTGTGCGAGCTGTGGCGCGCCGTCACGGTCGCGACGTCCGCGGACCGGATGCTGCGCCCCGGCGGGGGCCCGACCACGGTCACCACCGTCCGGGACGCGTTACGCCGGGTGCTGCGTGACGACACCGTCGACCTGTACTTCTGGCTGCCGGACGAGCGCCGCTTCGTCGACGTCGACGGGGAGCCCGCCGAGCCCGACGGCGATCCCGGACCGGCCTGGCGTCAGCCGGTGTCAGCTCCGTCCGGTGAGATGCTCGCCCTCGTCACTGGCCGGTCGGTGCTGCGCCGCGGGCACGCCGCGTTCACCGGGTCGGCGCTGCGGGCCGCCCGGCTGGCGCTGCAGAACGCCCAGCTGCAGGTGGCCATCCAGGCGCAGCTGGTCGAGACCCGGGCGGCGCAGCGGCGGGTCGAGGAGGCCGAGGCAGCCGAGCGCAACCGGATCGCCCGTGACCTGCACGATGGCGTCCAGCAGCGGCTGCTCGCACTGGCGATGATGGTCAGTGCCGCCGAGTGGTCGGCGGACGACCCGGGGGCGGCGGAGACGGTGTTCGGTGACATCCGCGCCGGCCTGCTCGCCGCGAACGACGAGGTACGCACGATCGCGCGCGGCCTGGACCCGGAGATTCTGCGCAGCCGGGGCCTGGCCGGGGCGGTGCGCGCCGCCGCCGGTCGGCTGACACTGCCGGTCGACGTCGAGATCGCCCTGACCGGGCCCGGGCCTTACGGTGACCTGGCCGAGCGCACGGTCTACTTCGCCGTCTCGGAACTGCTGGCGAACGTCGTCAAGCACGCGGGGGCGACCTCGGCGCGGGTGCGGCTGTCGGGAGGCGCGCAGCGGCTGGTGGTGGAGGTGCGGGACGACGGGCGCGGCGGCGCCGCCGAGGGGACGTCCGGGGGACTGGCGGGTCTGCGCGACCGGGCGGAGGCGGCCGGCGGCAGCGTGGACCTCGCCAGCCCGCCGGGAGGCGGGACGACGGTGCGGGTCACCGTCCCGACCGCCGCGGCGCCGTGAACGGCCAAGTGGTGGCCGCGGCCGGTGCGGGTGCCGCGGCTGGCGCGGCGACGCTGGCCGTCGGGTGGCCCTATCTGGGAGGTGCCCCGGCGATCGCGGTGGTGAACGTCCTGATCGCGGGTGGCCTGACCGGCGCCGGCGTGCTGATGCTGCGCGCCGGGCCGCTGCGTGGCTGTGGCCGCCCGCTCGTCGGCGCGGGCCTGTCCTGGCTCGCGACCTGGGCGATGAGCTGGAACACCGGGATCCTGCCGGTGCTCGGGATCGCCGGGAACTGCGCCTTCTACGTGCTGTTCGGCCTGGCACTGCTGCGTTACCCCCAGGGGCGGCTGGCCGGCCGGGCGGACCGGGTGCTCGCCGTCGCGATGGCCGTGGCGCTCGGCCCGGTGATGGCCCTCAGCGTGGTCACCTCCCGGCCGCAGTGGAACGGCTACGCCGCGGACGCCTGGTGGCCCGGCTGGTTCGTGCACCGGTCGGTGTTCGGCATGCTGAGCGACGGATTCCAGGTGATCATCCCGCTGTTGGCGGTCGGCTTCGCGGTCCTGCTGTTCCGGCGGGTCCGCAGCCTGCGCGGCCCGGAGCGGGTGGTGGCCCCGCTCGTCCTGAGCATGGTGGGCGGCGCGATCGTCACCGTCGCGGTGCTCACCCCGCCGATCGAGGTGGACGGCCTGGACAGTGTCATGCGGGGGATCGCGGTCCAGAGCATCGTGCTCGCGGTGTTCCCGGTGGTGCTCGTGGTCGCCGCCGCGCGCCGGGCACTCGGGGTGGTCACCGCGGCCGACCGGGTGCTGCGCCTCGCCGACCCCGCCACCGTCCGCAGCGTCCGGGAGGCGCTGCGGACCGTGCTGCGTGACCCGACGGTCGAGATCTGGTTCCGGCTGCCCGACCTGCCCGGCTACGTGGACGTCGACGGCCGCCCCGCCCACCTGCACCTGACCGACCTCAACCTGGCCGGCAGGGACCTCGCGGAGGTGGGCGGTCGTGGCCTGGCCGCGGAGCCCCGCTGGGCCCGGGAGGTGCGGACCAGGGACGGCGCCGTGCTCGCCGTGATGACCGGTGACCCGGCCCTCGGCACCGACAACGCCTACACCGAGGCCGCCCTGCGGGCCGGGCAGCTGGCGCTGGAGAACGCCCAGCTCCAGGTCGCCGCCCGGGCCCGGCTCGTCGAGGCGCACGCGGCCCACCAGCAGGTAGCCGGCGCGCGGGCCGCCCAGCGCCGCCGGATGGCCGCCGACCTGCACGACGGCATGCAGCGGCGGCTGATGGAGCTCGTGCTGGTCGCGGCCGATGCCCAGGCCCAGCCCGCCGACCCGGCCGGTACCCGGACGGTGCTCCGCCAGCTGCACGAGGGACTGCTCGCCGCCAACCAGGAGGTCCGCGACCTGGGCCGCGGCCTCGGTCCCGGGGATGCGGCGGACGGACCGCCACACACCCCCGGGCCGGGATGGCCACCGCCGCCTGACCCGTTGTCCGCCATCAGGCCGTGATGACCGGCGTCAGCCGGCGTGGACCGGGATCCCGTCACCCTGCGGCACGTCGTCCCGGCCGGCCTTGACGAGCACGATCACGGCGATCAGAGCCAGTGCGATCAGCGCCGCGCTCCACAGGAACGAGGTCGTGTACCCCTCCACCGCCGCCTGCGCCTGGGCGGCCGGGCCGGTGCCGTGCGAGGTGAGGTAGTCGGTCACGGCCGTGGCGTAGACGGTGTTGAGCAGTGCCACCCCGAGCGACCCGCCGACCTGCTGGGTGGTGTTGACCAGGGCGCTGGCCACACCCGCGTCGTGCTCGGCGACCCCCAGCAGCGACACGCTGGACATCGGGACGAAGGCGAAGCCCATCCCGAAGCTGATCAGGAGCTCCGCCGGCAGCACCAGGGCGACGTAGCTGGAGTCGACGCCGATCTGGCTGAGCAGCAGCAGGCCGGCCACGGCGAGCACGCTGCCGCCGATCATCAGTGCCTTGGGGCCGACCCGGGGAAGGAACTGGCTGGACAGACCGGCCGAGACGATGATGCCCACGCTGAACGGCAGGAAGGCGAAGCCGCTGCGCAGCGCGCTGTACCCCAGCGTCGACTGGAAGTAGAACGTGAGGAACAGGAACATCGCGAAGAGCCCGCCGCCGATGAGCAGCGATGCCAGGAAGGACCCGCCTCGGTTGCGCTCCAGGGGGACGCGCATCGGCAGCAGCGGGGCCTTCGTGCGGGTCTCGATGACGACGAACGCGGCGAGCAGCACTGCCGACCCGACGAGCAGGCCGATCGTGGTGGCGGAGCCCCAGCCGTCCTCGGCGGCGACGGTGAAGCCGTAGACCAGCGCGACCAGGCCGGCGGTCACGGTCACCGCGCCCGGGATGTCATAGCTGGCCTTGCCCTCGGCCTTGCTCTCCCGCACGATCGGCAGTGCCGCGGCCGCCGCGACCAGCGCGATCGGGATGTTCACCAGCAGGCACCACCGCCAGGACGCGTACTCGGTGAGCAGACCACCAACGATGAGGCCGATGGCCGCGCCACCGCCGGAGATACCGCCGTAGACGCCGAACGCCCGGGCCCGCTCCTTGCCCTCGGTGAAGGTCACGGTGATCAGCGAGAGTGCCGCCGGTGCCAGCAGCGCCGCGCAGGCACCCTGCAGCGCCCGGGCTGCGAACAGGAACTCGGCGTTCGGGGCGGCGCCGCCGAGCGCGGAGGCCCCGGCGAAGCCGATGAGCCCCCAGATGAAGATCCGCTTGCGGCCGAGGAAGTCCGCGATGCGGCCGCCGAGAAGCAGCAGGCCACCGAAGGCGAGTGTGTAGGCGGTCATGACCCACTGCCGGTCGGCGGTGGAGATGCCCAGGTCAGCCTGGGCGTGGGGAAGCGCAATGGTCACGATCGACGCGTCGAGGACGACCATCAGCTGGGCGATGGCGATGATCACCAGCGCGAGCCAGCGCCGAGGGTCGACCTGCGGGCTCGTCCCCGGTGATCCGCCCGAGGCGACTGACTGCCCGTCGCCGACGATGTCGGTGGATGCGGTCACGGAAAGATCTCCTGATGTCCGGTGGTTGCGGTCTGTCGGGAGTGGCCACTACGGGGCGGCCGCCGTTGGTTCGACACGAGACAGTACGAGGGTCGATAGTACTGCATCAAACTAATTTCTCGCGCGAGAGGGCAATGATCAAATACACTCGTGCCGTGGACGGCGCCTGGAACGCATGTATCGGTGGGCATGCTCCGGACCAGATCGACGACCTCGTCGAACACTGGCAGCGCGAGCGCCCCGACCTCGACATCAGTGCCCTCGGAACCTTCGCGCGGATGAAGGTGTTCGTCACCGCGCTCGGCGCGCAGCGCGACCCCCTGGAGCAGTACGGACTCACACCCGGCGACTTCGAGGTGCTTGCCGCGCTCCGCGCGTCCGGCCCACCGTGCGTGCTGATCCCCTCCCAGCTCTCCGAGAAGCTGATGATGTCGCGGGCCGGCATCACCAACCGGCTCGACAGGCTGGAGGACGCCGGGCTGGTGGAGCGTCGGCTGGACCCGGCCGACCGGCGCAGCTTCCGGGTGGGGCTCACCGAGCGGGGGCGTGTCATCATCGACGCGGCGTTCACCGAGCAGGTGACACGTTTCGCCCGGTTGGCCGACCATCTCACACCGGAACAGCGCCAGCATCTGGACGATGCCCTGCGCACCCTGCTGGGTGTCCTCTGGCCGGCGCCGGCGCCGGCCCGGGCGACCGAGACCGAGGGCACGGCCGGGCACGCCGGGCATCAGCGGTGACCGAGCCGCTGTGGCGGCGGGACAGGAGCGTGCCGGCATGAAGGTGGCCTTCATCGGTCTCGGCACCATGGGTTTTCCCATGGCGGGGCATCTCGCCGCGGCGGGCTTCACCACCGTCGTCCACAACCGCACCGCGGCGACCGCCGACCGGTGGCTGGAGCGCCACTCCGGCACCACCGCTCCCACCCCCGCCGCGGCCGCGGCCGGCGCGGACGTCGTCTGTGTCTGCGTCGGTGCCGACGCGGACGTCCGCGAGGTGCTCACGGGCCCGGCGGGCGCGCTCGCTGCGCTGCGCCCCGGCGCCACCGTCGTCGACCACTCCACCACCTCCGCCGAGCTCGCCGTCGAGATCGCGGGCCAGGCGGCGCGGGCCGGTGTCGGGTTCGTCGACGCCCCGGTCTCCGGCGGTCAGGCGGGGGCGCAGGCCGGTCGGCTCAGCATCATGTGCGGCGCCGACCCGCGGACGCTCGAGACGGTCCGCCCGGTCCTGGCCGCCTACGGCAGCACGATCACCCGGATCGGGCCGGTCGGCAGCGGCCAGCTGACCAAGATGGTCAACCAGATCCTCGTCGCGGCCGCCATCGCGGGCGCCGCCGAGGCCCTCAACTTCGCCGTCGAGGCCGGCCTCGACACCGATCTCGTGCTGGCAGCCGTCGGCGGCGGCGCGGCCAGCAGCTGGTACCTGAACAACCGCGGCCACACCATGGTCCGCGACGAGTTCGACTTCGGCTTCGCCGTCGACTGGATGCGCAAGGACCTGCGCATCTGTCTGGCCGAGGCGGCCCGCCGCGGCATCCCGCTCCCGTTCGCCGCCCGCGCCGAGGCCGACTGCGCCGCGGCGCAGGAGCGCGGTGACGGGGGCCTCGACGCGACCGCCGTCATCCGCCTGCGCCGCTCCGAGACGCACCCGCCGCACCTCGCCGCCGGCCCTGGCGCCTCCGACGCCACCCATGGCACCCAGGTCACCGGAGCCACCGGAGCCACGACCGGTCCGCGCGCTGCCGACGACTCCGACGGGGCGGTCAGCTCCTGAGACTCGTCCGCCACGGCGCCGGCTGACACCCGCGTCGGTGCCGGCGCCGGCGGGATGGACGCGGCTGGCGGCGGTGCGGGCGTCAGCGGGAGGAGACCGTGAGTGACGGTGCGGCCGCCATGCCCCGGCGCCGCCCGGTACTCCCGCCGCGGGGCGCCCGCGGCGCGGGCACCGGCAGCGGCCCGGTCTGCAGGTTCGCGTACCGGGTCTCCTTGCGGACCTGGTACACCCAGCTCTTGCTGACGGTGACGCCCCACCGGCCCAGCAGCGCGACCGCCGCGGTCGCCGAGCCACCGGTCTCGTCGAGTGCCCGGATGATCGCCGCCCGCTTCACCGACGGATCCGTCGTGTCGAGACCGTTGAACGGAACCGGCGTGAGGCGCCGCGGCCCACCGACGTGCGCGGGCGTGTCAGCTGACGCGGCCGGCGCAGCCGGGACGGCTGGTTCGGCTGGTTCGGCGGCGGGGGATGCCGCGACTGCGAGCCGGTCGGCCTCCGTGCGGGTGGCGGTCAGCCCCGCCGTGGACTGCGCGTCCGCCGCGGCGGCCCCTGCGGCCGCGGCCGCGGCGGAACCCGCCGGGATGCCCGTGGAGTCGGCTGGGGGGGTGGCGGGAGCCGCCTGGGCCGTGACGGGTACCACGGCGGTCGTGGTGGCAGGGGCTGACTCGGCGGCGGCCGTGCCGACCCCGGCGTCCGCCGCGGCTTCGGCGTCCGCGACGGTCTCGGCGTCCGTGAGGGTCTCAGCGGTCGCGGCGGATGACCGGCGCGCGGGGTGGATCTGGCGCATGAGCAGCTCGTACGAGCCGAGCAGTGCCAGCGGCGGCCAGCCGGCGATGATGCGGGCGGTCGCTGTCGGGTCGGCATGCAGGACGTTCGCGGCAAGCGACGCGCAGGCGCCCGCCGCCAGCAGGGTGGCGGACAGCCACGACCGCCGCCGCCCGGCCCGCCGGTCCGCCAGCATCGCCATGGAGGCTGCCACGATCAGGCCGTCGACGCTGAACGGCAGGACGGTGGCGGTCACCGTGTCCTCGCCGTGCAGGAGAGCGACACCGCGCATGTGCCGATAGGACACGAACGCCGCGACGGCGGCGACCGTGGCCACCGCCACCACGGTCGTGATCCGGATCGCCCGGTCGGAGCGTCCCGCGGCCCGTCGTGGTGCTGCCGCCGCATTGCCGTTTTCCACACCGATCACCTGATTTCCGGCTTAGAGCCGTAAGTCCGGCAGTTCTCCCCGCAAACGATGACACGCAGTACGGACGATGCGAAATCGGGGCCGGGCCGGCCACCACTCCGGTGCCCTCCGCATCAGCGGTCCGTGCGTGTGCGCGCCCGGGTGTACCCGGTCCGTGACCTCAGGCGGCACACGCATCCCGCCGCGGCGGCCCGCTGTCCGGGTGTTGCCGTATTGCCGGCGGAATGCGTGACGATTGCGGACGGAATGCGTGACAGAGGTGGAATGGGCCGTAGTGTGCATCTCGTCAGGGCGCGCGACCGGGAGCGAGGCTGCGGTGAAGGTCGTGACGATCACCAGCTACAAGGGTGGGGTGGGCAAGACCACACTGTCCGCCAACATCGGCGCGGCGATCGCGCGGATGGGGCGGCGGGTCCTGCTGGTCGACCTGGATCCGCAGGCGAACCTGACACTGAACTTCTACGACGCCGAGACCTGGCAGGCCGGTCTCGCGGACCGGCGCCGCACCGTCAAGGCCTGGTTCGAGTCCTGGCGCCCGCACACCACCCCGCCGCCGCTGGCCGGGTATGTCACGACGCCGCCGGCCGCGGCCGCCGTCATCGCCGAGGGCGGGGGCCGGTTGGACCTGCTCGGATCGCACACCGCCCTCGGCGACATCGAGATGGATCTCGTCGGGCGGCTCGGCGGGGCGCAGGCGCACCGGTCCACCCGATACTACTTCGACGTCTACCAGCAGCTCGCGCTGGGGCTCGCGTCCTTCGACCCGTCCGACTACGACCTGGTCATCCTCGACTGCCCGTCCCACTTCGGGGTGATCACCCGGGCGGCCGTGGCCGCCTGCGACCACCTGCTCATCCCGTCCCGGCCGGACAACCAGTCGACCCTCGGCGTCGAGCACCTGATGCGCCGGCTCGGCCGTTTCGTCTGGGAGTACAACCGGGTCGCCGAGCTCCAGTCCGGGCTGCACCCGGTGGTGAAGCCGCTCGAACCGAGACTGCTCGGGGTCGTCCTGACGATGGTGCAGTACTACCGCGGGGCACCGACCCGTTTCCTGCGCCCGCACATCGAAGGTGCCCGCCAGCTCGGGATCCCGGTCTTCGACGCGATGCTGCGGGTGAACAACCGCGGCTTCGCCGGTGCCGCCGACCTGCCGCTGCCGGCGGTGCTCTCCCCGGACCTCACTCTCGACCTGGCCCGCGAGCTGTTCGGCCTGGTCGAGGAGTTCCTGGTCCGGATCGGGGCGGCCCGCGGCGAGGCCGCCCCGATCGGGGACGCCGCCGTGCCCGTCACCTCCGCCTGGATGTCCTGACCGCCCGCCGCGTCACCGGGTGATCCACAGCCGTTCGGGGAGCAGTGAGCCCAGCCCGTACTGGGTGACGCCGCCGACGTCCTGAGCGGCCATCACGCCCGGGTTCACCCGGACGGTGAAGACGCCGGGCACCAGGGCGACCAGGCGGTCCTGGAACGTCCCGTAGGCGACCCGGCGCTGCTCCGGGGCGGTCGCGGTGCGGCCGGTCCGCAGGGCGGCGTCGATCTGGTCGTCGTCGACACCGGGGAAGTTGCCCCGAGAGTCGCTGCGGAAGGCCGTCCACACCCGCGGGTCCGGGTCGATGAAGCTCGACGACCAGACGAGCATGTCGAAGTCGTGTGTGGTCGCCAGGCGGGTGTTCTCGGCGAAGTCGACCGCCCGGACGTCCACCGTGACGTTGTCGAACGAGCTGAGCTGCGCCTGGATGTTCTCGGCGGTGTCCTTCATCTCCGAGGTGTTGTAACCGGTGAACGTGAACGACACCGGTCTGCCCTCGGCGGCCAGCTCGTCGAACAGACGCTGCGCGAGGGCCCGGTCCTCCCGGCGCAGCGGGGTGTCGACATGTAGCGGCGACGTCTCGGAGAACAACGTGTCGACGGTCGTCGCCGCACCGTTGTAGACCGCGAGATCGAACGCCTCCAGGTCGATCGCGGCGGCGACGGCGCGGCGGGCGCGGAGGTCGTCGAACGGTGGCCGCCGCATGTTCATCGCCAGGAAGAGCCCGCCGCTCAGCGGGGTGACGTCCGTCGTGTACCCGGCCTCCGACGCGCGGGCGAGGCTGTCCGCGTTCGTCTCGATGACGATGTCGGCGCCGTCGCTGACCAGGGTGTTGTAGCGCTGCCCCGCGTCGTTCGAGGTACGGATGGTGATCTCGTCCAGGTAGGGGCGCGGGGTGTCCCAGTAGCGGGCGTTGCGGGTCAGCTGGATGCGGTCCTGGCGGGTCCAGCTCTTCAGGGTGTACGGCCCGGCACCGACCGGGGCCCGGTCGAACGCGGCGCGGTCACCGGCCAGCGCGGCCGGGGAGGCGATCCAGTTCAGGGACGTCGTGAGCAACGCGCGCGGGAAGCTCGGCACCGGCTCCGTCATCCGCACCGCGAGGGTGGTCGCGTCCACCACCTCGGTCGCGGCGATCAGGGAGGCCTCGGACAGGTACGGCGAGGCGAGCACCGGGTCGCGGTGCCGGTCCCAGTTGACCTTGACGGCGGCGGCGTCGAGCGCGGTCCCGTCGGAGAAGCGCAGGCCGGGCCGCAGCCGCAGCGTGAAGGTAGCGCCGTTGTCGGTCGAGGCGAACGACTCGGCCATGGTGTGGTGGATCTCGTCCGTGCGCGCGTCGTTGACGAGCAGCGTGCCGTACAGGGCGTTGCCGAGGAAACCGCTGATCTGCCAGGCGTTCGTCATGGTCACCGGGTCCATCGAGGACGGCTCGCGGATCTGCATGACCTGCGCGGTGCCACCGGCCACCGGTGCGCCACCCGGCCCGCCCGTGCCGCCGGTCCCCGGCGCCGCGGTGGAACCGCTCTCGCCGCCGCAGGCGGCCCCGAGGGCCAGCACGGCGCAGCAGGCGGCGGCAGTGGCGAGTAATCGTCCTCGACGGATCATCGTCGTCCTCTCGTGGGTGCCGGCGGTCGTCCGGGTCGTCCGGGTCGTCGCGGTGCTGCCCGGTGCGTGCCAGGCGCGTGCTCGGTGCGGCACGCACCGGGCAGCGTCACCGGGGCGGGGGAGCCGGCCGTGCGCCCGGAGCACTCCGGGAAGGCGGCGGGCCCGGGGCCAGCTGGCGGTAAGTCACCTGTCTGTCACAGCGTAGACGGAGCACCGGGTCCGATCCGGCAACATTCGCGAAATGCTGAACGACCGTTTGAGACGCTGGTGACCAGGGCGGATGCGCTGCGGACGCGGTGCGGAGGGGCCGGTGGCCCGGATCCGGCGGTGTGCCACCAACCGCGCCGGGCCCACGCGTTGCATACTGGCAGAGATGAGCCAGTCAGCAGTTCCCAGACGCCACCTGCCGACCAGCCCGTTCAAGGCACCCGTGGTGGTGCCGACCCCCCGGTTCGCCGAGGGTGACCGGGTCGTGCATGACTCCTACGGGCTCGGTCGGGTCACCCGGGTCGAGGGGGAGAGCGCCGTCCTGGTGGACTTCGGTTCCCGCCAGGAACGCATCCCCAGCCCTTTCGAGGGCATGTCCCACCTCTGACACCGCCGGCGCACCGGCGCCGTCCGTTCACTGGGCGACGTCGGTGGCCGGTGCAGTCAGCAGGCGGCGCCGCGGGTCGGGTGCCGCCGGCCTTCGGCGACGCCGGAAACCGGTGCCGGTCCCGAGGGCCGCCGTGTCCCGTGAGCGCGCCCTACCCGGCGAACGCTGCGCCCGGCGAAGGCCCGGTTCGGCGAGCGCCGAGGTCGGTCGGCGCCGAGTTCGGTGACCGTCTGGTCCACCCGGCGAGATGTCCGGCCTATCCGACGAGGTAACGGCGGGGGACCCAGGTCTGGCTGTCGATCGGCGGTCGCTGGTAACCCCGGTTCTGCCGCGGCGGAAGCGTCACCTCCGGGTGGGAGACCCGCTCGTAGGGCACCGTCGACAGCAGATGGCTGATCAGGTTCAGCCGCGCGCTGCGCTTGTCGTCCGCGTCCACCACGGACCAGGGCGCTTCCCGGATGTCGGTGTAGGCGAACATCTGGTCCTTGGCCTCGGCGTAGTCGACCCAGTGCGCCCGGGCCTGCAGGTCGAGGTCCGACAGCTTCCACCGCTTCTCGGGGTTCCTGATCCGCTCGGTGAAGCGGCGCTCCTGCTCGGCGTCGCTCAGCGAGAGCCAGTACTTGACCAGCCTGATGCCCGACCGGACCAGGGCCCGCTCGAACTGCGGGCAGAACCGCAGGAACTCCTCGTACTCCTCGTCGGAGCAGAAGCCCATCACCCGCTCCACCCCGGCGCGGGTGTACCAGCTGCGGTCGAAGAAGACGATCTCCCCGCCGGCCGGGAGATGGGTGATGTACCGCTGGAAGTACCACTGACCCCGCTCCCGCTCGTCGGGCTTGCCCAGCGCGACCACCCGGTAGTGCCGGGGGTTGAGCCGCTCCGTCATCCGCTTGATCGTGCCGCCCTTGCCGGCGGTGTCCCGGCCCTCCATCACGACGACCAGACGGGTCGACGTGGCGACGATCCACTCCTGCATCCGCACCAGCTCCGTCTGCAGCCGGACGAGCTCCTTCTCGTACCCGCCCTTCGACAGCCGGACGGGCGCGGCCACGGCGGCGCTGTCGGCCACGTGCTTCGGAACGGCGGCGCCGTCCTGGCTCGGATGGACGGTCACGGCGGCCCCTCGGGAAGATCGGCTCCGGAGCACCCTCGCCCCGGGCTGAACGCGGCAGTCCCGCCAGCGTAGGCGCGGCCCGCCCGACTGTCCGTCCCTCGGGCGACCTCGGGACCGGCGGGACCGGGCCGTGGGCGGAGGACCTGCGGCCCTCAGGCGCCCCGAGCGGATCAGCAGCCCGGGCGCAGGTGTGAGGTCGCCGCGGCGTGGGCCAGGTCCAGGATGACCTTCGGGGGCAGGCCGGAGGACGCGGCGAGCGCGAGGACGTCGTCGTGTTCGACCGAGACGTTGACGACCTCGCCGTGGGAGGACGCGACCTTCACGCCGACCTGGCCGCCGGCCACCTCGACCCGCAGTGTGCGGCGGGCCAGCGCGGTCTTCGTGACACTGTGCTCCCTGACCCCGATCGACGTGGTGTGGCGGAAGAGCACGTCGCGGACGCGGTCGACGGCGTCCGGCTCGCACAGCACCGAGAGGGTGTGTGCGGGCCGGCCCTTCTTCATCAGGATCGGGGTGAGCCAGGCATCCGCCGCCCCGCCGGCCAGCAGCGCCTCGAGGGTGGGCGGCCACAGCCGTGGGTCCAGGTCGTCGACGTTGGTTTCCAGGATGACGCTGTTGCCGTGGCGGGCGCCGTGCGCCGGCCCGGCCCCGGCGAGATCCGACTGGCCGACGACGAGCCGGGCGACGTTCGGGTGCCCGTGGATCTCGCGGCCGCCGGCACCGAGGCCGACGGCGGTGGTGCGCATCAGCGGCATCGCGCCGAAGCTCTCCGCGAGGGTGACGGCCAGTGCGACACCCGTCGGGGTGGCCAGCTCGGTGTCGACCGGCCCGCCGGCTGCCGGCGCGCCGCTGGCACGGACCAGCTCGAGCACCGCTGGTCCAGGCAGGGGGATCGCCCCGTGGGCGGTGCCGATCCGCCCGCCGCCGAGTGACAGCGGGCTGCACACCAGGCGCTCGATGCCCAGTGCCCGCAGGGCGGCGACGGCTCCGACGACGTCCGCGATGCTGTCGAGCGCGCCGACCTCGTGGAAGTGGATCTGTTCGACCGGGCGGCCGTGCACGTGTGCCTCGGCGGCTCCCAGGGCGCGGAACACGTCCGCGGACCGTCGCCGCACGACCGGGTCGAGGCCGGAGGCGTCGAGCAGGCCGAGGATGTCGCCGAGCCCGCGCGCGGGCTGCTCGGCCGCCGGCGCGCACCTGACCAGAACCTGCGTCGCCCGCAGGCCGCCGCGGTGCACGGTCCGGGCGTCCAGGGTGATGGCGTCCGTCAGCCCGAGAGCGGCCACGACGGAGTGCAGGACAGCCAGGTCGGCCCCGGCGTCCACGCAGGCGCCGAGGAACATGTCGCCGCTGATGCCGCCGGTGGCGTCGAGCCAGCCGACCGTCACCGCGGGGGAGTCGCCCGTCATGGCCCCTCATCATGGCCGGCGGCGGGCAGGCCCCTGCCGCCCGCTGTCAGATCTCGTCCCAGGGGACGGCGGCGTGCAGGCGGCGCAGTGCGGCCATCACCTCGGGGTCGGGGGGGACGAGGGTGTCGTCGATGCGCTCGACGGCTGCCAGCCCGCGCGCGTTGGCGACGAACACGGTGTGGAACCCGCCGACCTCCGCCAACCGGACCGGTTCCCGCCGCGTTCCCGCGACTGTCGGCGGCCCCGTGCCTGACACGGACGCCGACGCGCTGGTGAGGGCGGTGGCACGGAGCTGGTCGTCGAGCAGCGTCATGGTCACGCCGCACAGCGACGGCGCCTCCGGCCAGATCACCGTGGCCGGGTCCGCCGGGCGGTGGCGGGCCGGGGCGGCGACGAAACCGATGGTGGCGACCGTCGTCTCGCAGACCCGGCCGTCCGCGGTGACGAGCAGGGCGTCGTCGAAGCCGCGCCGGCGGGCGAGCCGGCCGCCGTGGAGCTGGCCGAAGGTGCCGAGGTGCTTGAGGTGCGCGAACGGCCGCTGGTACGGCAGCGAGCACAGCCGCAGCGGTGCGGTGGCGGGCTCGGCGGGCCGGCCGACGGAGACCAGGACCGAGACCGCGCCCGCCTCCCCGGTCGGGAAGACCACCACCCGCACGGTCGCGTCCACGCCGCCGGCCGGGACGCCGGCCACCCGCCCGGCCCCGGCTGCCTGCCCGGTCTCGTCTGGTGCCGTGACGGTCGGAGGTGCCGTCACGGCCGGAGGAGGTGCCGGGGCAGCCGATGTGGCCGTGAGCGCGTGGCGGATCCGGTCGCGGACGAGGCCGGCGTCCAGAGGAGTGCCGTAGAGCTCCTGGTTGGCGTGGTCGAGCCGGCTCAGGTGCAGGGCGAGTCCGCGGACCCGGCCGGCGCGGACCTGCATCGTGGTCAGGTGCCCGTCATTGGACAGCGCGAGGTCACGCAGGCCGGTTCCGTCGGCGGGACGGCCGTCGACCTCGATGTACGGCGTCCGCTCCACGGCGCTCACGGTAGACCGCCCGGGCTGTGACCGGCGAGGTTCCGCGGCCTGCGGCCGCAGTGGTTTCGGGGCGCGGGCGGGGAGCCCCGGGGGAGATCACACGGAGTGAACCGAGGAGGATGTTGTTCTGCCGGCGGGCACTTCCGCCGGCGCGTACGGTGGCATTTCCGAAGAGGATCTCCCGTTCCCTCGCGCCGGGTGCGGGCGACGACTGCAGCCGTGATGGATGGAGGTCTTCGGTGACGTCCGAGACAAGGCACGCGCAGGCGGCGGGCCGGCCCTGGTCCCGCGGCGGCGGGGCGGGGCGGGCGGCGGCGGAGACGTCGGCCGTGCACCTGCTGGACCTGCTGAGCGAGGTCGTCTTCCGGACCGATGCCGACGGCCGCTGGACCTACCTGAACCGGGCCTGGACGGATCTGACCGGCTACGAGGTCGGCCCCAGCCTGGGTGCGCGGTTCCTGGACTACGTCCACCCGGACGAGGCCGCCTACGCGTCCGCGGTGTTCGCTGACCTGGCGCGGGGCACCACGGGCCAGTGCCTGTACGAGGCCCGCCACCGGACCCGTGACGGTGGCTACCGGCGGGTCCAGATCCGGGCGACGGTGCTGCGCGGCCCGGCCGGGGAGGTACTCGGCAACACCGGGACGATCGTCGACGTGTCCGGCTCACGGTTCGCGGCCCAGGTGGTCGGGGAGCACGCCACGCTGCTGGAGTCCGTCACCGCCGGCCGCTCCGACGAGCTGCCCACCGGCGTGGCCGTCTATGACCGGGACCTGCGGCTGCGCCGGTCCTCGGGCGCGGTCGAACGGCTGGTCGACGTACCGCTGCGGGTGGGCGACCCGCTGGACCGGCTCGCCGAGCGGGCCCGCCCGGCGGACTGGCGGTCCCGCTCGCTGAGCGGGGACTGGGGGCTGGTTCCGGTCGCGCTGCGGACGGGCCGTGCCCAGCTCGGTGACCTGGAGCTGGTCGGTGCGGGCGGGGCCGGCCGGTCACTGCGGGTCTCGGTGATCCCGTACGAGGAGGGCGGCGAGGAGCTGGCGGCGGTGTCGCTGTGTGACGTCACCGATCTGCGCCGTGCCGAGCGTCAGCAGGCGGGCCTGGCGCGGCTGGGGCAGCATGCGCTGGCGGGCGCCGATCTGCCGGCGCTGCTCACCGAGGCGGTCGAGCTGGTATCCGCGACCCTGGAGGTCGCGGTCTGCGAGGTCATCCGCGAGGCCGGCGATGCCCGCGCCGCCGCGGCGTCCGGCGGGCTCGCCCGGGTGGCTGAACCGCCCGCGTCGGCCACGCCCGCCGCACTGGGTACCGGGCCGATCTACCTCACCGGGCCGCTCGCGATCGAGGCCCGGTCCCTCGTCCACCTCGCGCTCGACGTCGACGAGCCGGTCGTCGCGAACAACCTCGATGCCAGTCCGCATCTGCGTAGCGGATGGTCGGACGCGGGCCGGGCGCAGGCGGCGCTCGCGGCCCGGGTCGGCTCGTCCGCCGCGCCGTTCGGGGTGCTCGCCGCGGCCAGCACGATGCCGCGCCGGTTCACCGCCGACGAGGCCCGTTTCGTCCAGGCTGTCGCGCATCTGCTCGGTGCCGCGGCCGACCGGGAGGCGGCCGAGCGTCACGCCCGGGCGCGCCACGAGGAGGCCGAGCGGGGCCGGGCGTGGCTCGCGGCCCGTGCCGAGGTCACCGCCGGGGCGATGGTCGCCGGCCAGCAGCAGGCGCTGATGCTGCTGGCATCGCTGGCGCGCGGAGTGACGTCCGCGGACGTGGGTGCTGTCGCGCTGCCCGACGAGGCGGGCAACCTGATCGCCACCGAGGTCGACGCCGCTCCGCACCGGCACTGCGATCCGGAGACGCTGCACGGTCTGGCGCTGGCACTGGAGGCGGCGGAGAGCCGGGCGGAGTTCCTGGCCGGCCGGCCCGTCCACGTCGACGGGCTGGACGACTCCGATTCCTGGAGTGGCCCGATCCCGCTCCCGGCCGCCCAGGACGCGCCCACCCGGGACGATGCGAGAACCCGGGACGGGAAGCCCGGCCGGAACGGGAACACAGCACGGGGCGGGAGGGCAGCTCGGGGGCAGGCGGATCAGGACGGGCCGGTGAACCTGGGCACCGCTGCGCGGCTGCGGGAGGCGCTGGTCATCCCGCTCACGGCCGCGGAGCGACCGATGGGTGCGCTCGTTCTGGGGAACAGCTCGGACGCCACCCCGTTCGCCGCGCGGGACACCGAGCTCGCCGGCGCGTTCGCGCACGATGCCGCGATGGCGGTGCACCTCGCCGAGGCGCACCGCGACCGTGCCCGCGCCGCCGTCGTCCAGGACCGCGAGCGCATCGCCCGGGACCTGCACGACCTCGTCATCCAGCGGCTGTTCGCGATCGGCCTGCACCTGCAGTCGCTGAGCCGGGCCGTCGGTGACGTCACCGCGGCCCGGCTGAACGCCGCCATCACCGGACTCGACTCGACCATCGACGACATCCGGCGGACGATCTTCAGGCTTGGGCCGACCCCGGCCGGGGTGTGACGCCGGACAGGCTCCCCAGGAACGTCGTGTTGTCGTAGAAGTGCTCGGTCTCCACGAGGCGCAGGTCGGGTGCGCAGCGGGCGACCGTGACACCGTAGAGCTCGATGCGTTCACCGGTCGGCTCGGTGCCCTTGTAGGGGCCGCTGAAGGTGCCCCAGTGGCGCCACTTGAAGGTGATCACGGGCGGCGGCGAGTACACCTCGAGGACCTCCCAGAAGAAACCGCCGGGGAAGGCCTGGTGGAAGACCTGGTGCGAGGACTCGAAGCTCTCCTCGGCAGCCGAGTAGTAGGGGTTCTCGCCGATCAGGATGTTGTAGCTGCCGCGTTCGGCGAGCTCGGCGGCGTCCGCGGGCGGGCCGCCGTTGAGACTGACCTTGATCCGGTCGGTGACCATGCTGACCCACTGCGCGGGGTCGGCCTTGTGGGACAGCTCCATCTCGAAGACCTGCACGAGCTGCTCGACGACGTCGGCGAGCGATCCGGGCTCGTGCCGGGTGGTGCGCTCGCCGGGCATGACCTCCCGGGAGAGGTGGTAGTCGGGCGGGGCGCCGTGGCGCCAGCGGGCGTCGGGGCACGCGGCGATGACCGCGTCCCGGCCCTGGAGATGCAGCGGAGTCGTGCCGGTCGGGCTGTCGTCGCTCACCGTGTCGTCCTCCGTGGTTCCGATGCGCCGTGCGCTCGGGTACGTCATGCGGTCGGGGGTGTGCTGCGGGTGTGCTGTTCGGGTGTGTCCTGCGGGTGTGTCCTGCGGGTGTGTCGTGCGATCGGGTGACGTGCCCAGGCCCTGCTCAGGACGGCGATGGCGTCCCGTCAAATTGCGGCTATTCAGCGCAAATCAGGTCTAATTCGAGTCTGGACGGAGAACAACCTGCCAGGTCCGCGCCGTTTGTCCTCCACGGAACGTCGAAGGTCCTGCCGGCAGAGGCACATGGACCATCGGGGAGGGCCGAAGGGTAGCCCAGGGGTGCCCTGGTTTCACCCTCCGTGGCGTGCGCTGGACGGGCGCCCGCCTCTGTCGGGTGGACGTCCTCGTGGGTGCTGGTGGGTTCCTACTGTGCGGGCAGCCGCGCGGGGCGCGGCCAGACGCGCTGCCCGTGCCGGGTCTCGATGCCGGCGTTGAGGCGCTCGACCATGTCGGCGAAGGTGCGTACCTCGTCCGGTGACCAGTCGCCGACCAGGTCGCCGAGGTGGCTCAGGACGATCTCACGGTTCTCGGCGACCCGGCGGGTGCCCTCGGGGGTGATCGCCAGTTTGCGGGCGAGGCCGCCGTCCGGATCGGGTATGCGTTCCGCCAGGCCGGCCTGCAGCATCGCGGCGGTCTGCCGGTTGACGGTGGAGACATCGAGCGAGAACGCCTCGGCGAGCTGGCCGATGCTCATCGGCCCTTCCGCCTCGAGCCGGCTGAGCAGCAGGTAGGCGGAGCGGTCGAGGTGCGGGGTGCGGCGGCGGGCCGCCGCGGGCAGGATGTGATGCCGGCTGAGCAGCATCAGCTCTCGTTCGAGATCCCGCAGGCTGTCCTGCACCCGTGCCTCCGTGCGACGCCTCCGCGGCCGGGGCGGAGGGTGTGACTTTTCCCCAGTCTACGGCGACGGGTTCGCGGATGTGCATGATGCATGGTGCGTGTACCATACATATTTGTGACGGCAGAAGCGGAATCGGCCTTCCGGGGGCGGCGGTCCCGTTCCACCACCCCCGGCCCCCGGCTGCTGATCGCCGTGCTGGCCATCGCGGGTACCGTCGCCTCGTTCATGCACACCCTGGTCGTGCCGATCATCCCGGCGCTGCCGCGGCTGTTCCACGCCCCGGCAGCCGACACCAGCTGGATCATCACGATCACCCTGCTCGCCGGTGCGGTCGCGACGCCCGTCGCGGGGCGGCTCGGCGACATGTACGGCAAGCGCAGGGTCATGCTCGGCAGCGTGTGGCTGCTCGTCCTCGGCTCGCTGGTCTGCGCGCTCAGCACCTCGCTGGCGCCGATGGTGGTCGGCCGCGGGCTGCAGGGCCTGTCGACCGGGCTGATCCCGCTGGGCATCAGCCTGCTGCGCGACGAGCTGCCCGCCGAACGGCTCGGCTCCGCCCTCGGCCTGATGAGTTCCTCGCTCGGTATCGGCGGCGCGCTCGGCGTGCCGGTGGCCGCGGTGATCGCCCAGACCTTCACCTGGCACGTTCTGTTCTGGATGGCCGCCGGGCTCAGCCTGGCGATCCTGCTCCTGCTCTGGCGGGTCGTGCCCGAGTCGCCGGTCCGCGAGGCGGCGCCGGGCCGCTTCGACGTCGTCGGGGCGATCGGGCTCGCGGCCGGGGTGAGCTGCCTGCTGCTGGTGATCTCCAAGGGCGGCACCTGGGGGTGGCTGTCTCCCGCCACCGTCGGTACGGCCCTCGCCGCGGTGGCCGTGCTCCTGCTGCTCTGGGGGCCCTGGGAGCTGCGGCACCCGTCCCCTGTGGTGGACCTGCGGGTCAGCGCCCGCCCCCAGGTGCTGATGACCAACCTGACCTCGGTGGTCGTCGGCTTCGCCATGTACGGGATGGGGCTGGCGGTGCCGCAGATCCTGCAGCTGTCGACGGCCACCGGCTACGGGCTGGGCCAGTCGATGATCGTCGCCGGGGTGTGCTTCGCCCCGTTCGGCGTCGTCATGATGCTCGCCTCGCCGTTCACCGCCCGGGTCTCCGCGCGGTGGGGTGCCCGGGTGACCCTCGTGCTGGGCTCCGGGATCATCGGTGTCGGCTACCTCGTCAGCGCGTGGTTCATGCACGCGATCTGGCAGACGGTACTGATCGGCCTGATCTCCGGGGTCGGGGTCGCGCTCGCGTACGCCTCGATGCCCACCCTGATCATGGCGGCGGTGCCCGACACCGAGACCGCGGCGGCGAACGGCCTGAACACACTGATGCGCTCCCTGGGCACCTCGTCGTCGGCCGCTGTCGTCGGCGCCATGCTCGCGAGCATGACCGTCGCCTTCGACGGTCGGCAGGTGCCGTCCGCGGCGGGATTCCAGGCGGTCTTTCTGCTGGGCGCCGGTGCGGCGGGCCTGGCGGTGCTGCTCGGCCTGTGCATTCCCGGTCCGGGCCCCGGGCCCGAGGCGGCGCGGGCGCCGGCGCCCGCCGTGGCCGCCGTGGTCGGGAGCGACGCCCGGCAGGACGTGGGTCCCGGCGCGGTCACGCCGGCCCCGCGGCGTCCCGCCACCCCTGCGACCCACCCCGCCGCCCCCGTGGCGTCGAAACCGGGCGACGCCGGAGCGTGGCTTGCCTAAGATGTCGGGCGACTGCCACGGTCCGGTCTCGTGGTGACGGGCGGGCGCGGTCGGCAGTGTGCCGATATGGGGTTTTCCTAGGGGTTGTGGGTGAGTTGTGAGTACGGGTAAAGTTCTTCGTTTTGATCATGTCCGTGGCTATGGTTTCATCGCCCCGAGTGACGGCGGTGAGGACGTCTTCCTGCACGCGAACGACCTCCTCGTCGAGAAGAGCCTGGTGGTCCCGGGCGTGGTGATGGAGTTCGACGTCGAGGACAGTGACCGCGGCCGGAAGGCGTCGTCGGCCAGGATCCTGCGCAGCCCCGCGGCGGTGCCCGCGGGTGTCTCCTCGATCGGCGGGGCCGGCCCGGTGTCGGTACCGGTGCGGCCGGACGACGGCGGTGACGGGCTGTGTGACGTCCTGCCGCTGGACGAGTTCACGCAGGAGATCACCGAGGTGCTGCTGGGGACCGAGCCGGCGTTGACCGGCACGCAGATCCTGCATGTGCGCCGCCAGCTCGCGAGCGTGGCGCGCAAGTACGGCTGGGTCGAGAACTGACCGGAGCCGGCCCCGCCCGGCCAGGCCGCGGCGGGGCCGGCTCGGCCGTCCACCGCGGTGGACGCCGCTTCCGGCGGTAGGTCAGGCGCGCCCGACCCCGTCCGCCCGTGCGGCGCGCGAGCCCTTGCCGCTGCGCTTCGCCGCGTACATGGCATGGTCGGCTTCCCTGAGTACCTCGTCGGGTTCCACCGCCTCATGGTCGGAGCCGATGACCACCAGCCCGATGCTGGCGCCGACCGTCCGGGGCGGGCTGGCGAGGTCCACCGGCGCGCGCAGCGCTGACCGGACCCGCTCCGCCGCGGCCCGCAGATCGAGATCCGGCTGCTGGCAGCCGGGGCGTCCCCGGTCCGGCGCCCAGCCGTCCGGGCCGGCGGCGCGGGTGGTGTCGAGCAGGACCGCGAACTCGTCGCCACCGAGCCGGGCGACGGTGTCCGCCGGTCCCGCGAGACCGCGCAGCCGGTCCGCGACCGTCCGCAGGACCTTGTCGCCGGCCCCGTGCCCCAGGCTGTCGTTGATGGTCTTGAAGTTGTCCAGGTCGCAGAACAGCAGCGCGACCGGCTGGCCGGTGCGCCGGTGCCGCGCCGTCGCGCGCCGGAGCCGGTGGAAGAACAGCGCCCGGTTCGCCAGGCCGGTCAGCGGGTCGTGGAAGGCCTGCTGACGCAGCTGGGCCCGGCTGCCCTCGAAGCGGGCGAGCAGCCGGGCGTTGTCCACCGCGGTGATCAGCTGGCGGGCCAGGGCCAGCAGCACCAGGACGAACATCCCGATGATCTGACGTCCCGAGATGTCGGCCTCGGTGATCAGCTGCGCGGCCAGCAGCGCGCACACACAGCCCAGCGGCAGGCTCGGGATGGTGACATGCACCCGGATGCCCGGTGGCCCGTGCCGCATCCAGGTGAGCAGGTGGTCGCGCGGCGCCGAGACGGCCAGCGCCGTCAGCAGGCTGCCGCCAGCGAACCCCAGCAGGACGGACGGGGCCGGGCCGTCGTAACCCTGGGCGTAGGCGTTGAGCGAGACACCGTCCGTCACCGAGAAGACCAGCAGGCTGGCGCTGAGCAGGCTGAGCGAGCCCGACCCCGTCGGCCGGCGAAAGATGATGATGAAGATCACGGTGCAGAGCAGGACAAGCTTGCCGGCGGCACTGACGATGGCGAATCCCAGCGAGGCACCGGCCAGGTCCCGGGACTCCATCAGCGGGCGGACCAGGATCACCCCGGCGAGCAGCAGCATCGAGCCGACGACCAGCAGGCAGTCGAGCAGAGTCTCCAGGTACCAGGTCGCGCCGAGGCCGCGGTGTGGCCGCGGGTGGCGGGGGGACGCCCGCGCGGTCGGGAACGTCAGCAGCGCGGCCAGGCCCAGCGGGTAGCCGAGCAGCGGGGCGGCCCCGGTCGAGGCGAACTCGGGGATGACCGCCGCCCCGACCGTTGTCAGCGAGATGACGATGCCGGCAGCCACACTCGAGAAGATCGCCGCGGCCTCGCAGAGCCGCCAGGCCCGCTCCCCACGCGGGACCCGGCGGGCAGTGGCCGTGCAGCAGCATGCACTGGCCACGGCCACCAGACCGATCGTGGCCTGCGCGGTCTGCCGGGCCGCGTGCGGTGGCAGCAGCAGCGTCGCGAGGAGCGCCCCCGCCACGACGGCGAGACCCACGACGGCGATCGTGCGAAAGGTGCGTGGTCGGACGGGCGCCACCGCGCATGCGTCCGCCGAGCCGTCGCGGCGCCGGGCCGCGTGTTCCGTCCCGTCCGGCATCGCCCTCCCGTCCGGCGTCACCGGCGAGCGGCGCGCCGTGGCCGGGTCCCACCGGCACGGATGTGCCGGCGGACACCGCATCTCCCGGAACCGGGCCCTCCCGGACCTCGCCTTCCAGTGGACGTCCGACCGGGCGGTTCTTCAACCGGACGGCACCGGACGGCGGGCGCCCGTACGGCCTCGCTAACGTGGCGCCATGACCCTGCTGACCGGCGCGAAGGTGGTCACACCGGGCGGTGTCCTCGACCCGGGTCGGGTGCTGGTCCGCGACGGGCTGATCGCGCAGGTGGGCCGCGGCGACCTCGACCTCGACCCGCGCCGGGTGGAGCAGGTGGAGCGCGTCGACCTGACGGGAGCCTGGCTGCTGCCCGGCTTCGTCGACCTGCACATGCACGGCGGCGGCGGGCACGATGTCGCCGCGTCGGCGGCGGACATGGCCGGGGCGGTCGCCTTCCACCAGGCCCACGGGACGACCCGCACCCTGGTCTCACTGGTGACGGCGCCGGTGGCCCGGCTCGCCGAGCAGCTCGGCTGGGTCGCGGCGCTGGCCGCGGCCGGGCCCGGGCCGGACGGCCCTGTCGTGGGGGCCCATCTGGAGGGTCCGTTCCTGGCGGCCGAGCGCCGCGGGGCGCAGCCCGCGGAGCATCTGCGCCGGCCCGACCGGGCGGTGTTCGCCGACCTCGAGGCCGCGGCCGCCGGTGCGCTGCGGGTCATCACCGTCGCCCCGGAACTACCCGGCGCCGCCGCGGTCGTCGCGGCCGCGCTCGAGGCGGGAGTGGTCGCCGCCGCCGGTCACACCGATGCCACCTACGCGCAGGCCAGCGCCGCCTTCGCCGCCGGGATCACGCTGACGACCCATGTCTTCAACGGCATGCGCCCGCTGCACCACCGGGAGCCCGGCACCGCCGGTGCGGCCCTCGACGCGGGGGTGGCCTGCGAGCTCATCAACGACGGGGTGCACGTGCACCCGGCGCTGCTGCGGCTCATCGCCGCCGAACCGGAGCGGCTGGTGCTGGTCACCGACGCGGTGGACGCCGCCGGCGCCGGCGACGGGGAGTACGTGCTGGGCGGCCACCCGGTGCGGGTGCGCGACGGGCAGGCCCGGCTGGTCGCCGGCGGCGCGCTCGCGGGCAGCACCCTGACGATGGACCAGGCGGTGCGCCGGTCCGTCGCCGCCGGTCTGCCGATCGAGGTGGCGGCCGCCGCCGCGGCGACGAACCCGGCGCGGGTGCTCGGCCTGGACACCCGGTGCGGGGCGATCGCCCCGGCCCTGGACGCCGACCTCGTCGTCCTCGACGCCGAGCTTGCCGTCACCGCCGTGATGGCACGCGGGCGCTGGGTCGGCGGGCGCGGGGCGCCCCGCGCCGGAGGTGGGTGACCCGCGGCGGATGTCCCCCCGCATCCGCCGCGGGTCGGTGGCCGGGCCCCGGCGTCACCGCGCTGTGACGCCACCGGAGCCCGGCTCGTCGGCGCCGCTCAGCCGCGCCACCACGGGCCGGTGATCGCGACCGTGATGCCGTCGCCCTGGATGTTGGCGTACAGCCAGCGGCCGTCCCGGGAGAAGGTGGCGCCGGCCCACTCGCTGCCGCTGCCGGCGTTGCGGGCCAGGGGGTAGGGCGTGCCGTCCTCGGAGGCGGCGACCAGGTACTGCTCGCCGTCGCCGTCCTCACACAGCACGATGCCGCCGTTCGGCGACACGGTGATGTTGTCCGGGCCGTCGAAGCGGCCGCCCGGCTCGATGATGAGGATCAGCGTCAGGGTGGAGTGCTTCGGGTCGAACTTCCAGACCTGCCCGGCGTGGTTGCGCGCCGCCCCGCCGGAGGTCTCCGCGTAGCTGGAGACGATGTAGGCGTGCCCGTCGGACCAGAAGATCCCCTCGCCCTTGGGTACCTGGGTGACCTTGCCCGTCCCGAACTGCCGGCGGATCGACACCGTCGTGGCGTCCGGGTCCGGGACGTCCACCCAGGTCGCCTTCAGCCTGGTGCCCAGGGCGCTGGGGGCGGAGAGGTCCGGCACACCGGGGATGTTCAGCGCCTGCAGCTTCCCGCCGGCGCGCAGGCTGCCGGGGCCGCCGAGCGGCCGGTGCGGCAGGAAGCGGTAGATCAGCCCGTACGGGCCGGAGGCGTCCTCCGTCAGGTACAGCACTCCGGTGCGCGGGTCGACGGCGACGGCCTCGTGGGCGAAGCGGCCCAGCGCGGTCAGCGGCACCGCCTCGCGGTCCCGCAGCCGGCCGAACGGGTCGACCTCGAACACATACCCGTGTCGCTTGGTCAGCGCGGGGACGGTCGCCGGGGTGTCCTCCGTCTCCTCACAGGACAGCCAGGTCTGCCACGGGGTGTTCCCGCCGGCGCAGTTACGGATGGTGCCGGCGAGGCTCGGGACCGTGGACAGCACCCGGTCCCCGGCGACGGTGACGGTGGTGGTGCCGCCCGGCGCCGCCGGGTCGTAGGTGATCCCGGGCAGCCGCGGGACGGGCACGGCCGAGCCGGACAGCTCGTGATTGCGGACCAGGACACTGCGGCCGAAACCGGCGGCGAAGGCGTAGGTCCCGTCCGGTGCGCCCGGCAGCGGGCCCTGGTCGCGGGGCAGCTGGTCGACGCCCGCCCGGGACAGGACGGTGTACCGGAAGCCGCGTGGAAGGTCGAGCAGACCTCGGGGGTCGGCGACGAGCTCGCCGTACCCCTTGAACTTCTTCGGTGCGCCGGCGTTCGCGGTGCCGCTGAAGACCGAGCTCACGGCACCTGACAGCGTGAAGCCGAGGCCGGCCGCGCCGGTGCCCATGACCACCTGGCGGCGGTTGACTGCCATGTAGGACCCTCCTTAGCAAGGACGGTCCGCACGTTCGCAGTTGCAGATGACCAGGACGCGACCCGGATGCAAACGCACATGCACGGCCGGCGGTCCGGTTCGCCAACTCCGGCACGCCCGCGGGACGCCGCGCCCCGCGCCCCGTCCCTGCCCCCGCCGGTGTCAGGGCTGGTCGCCGCTCCAGGGACGCCGCGGGTGATCCACCGGAGGGCGGAAGAGCGCCTCCTGGGCCAGGCTCGCGCCCAGCACACCGTCCCGCGCGTGGATGGTGCCCGTGTACCAGCCCCGGCCGCCCGCGATGGTGCGCGGGACATGGTCCATCAGCACCCAGTCATCCATGCGGATGGGCCGGTGGAACCAGACCGCGTGGTCCAGGCTGGAGCCCGAACGGGCGGTGGCGGAATGGTAGGGCGCCAGCCCCGCCACGCTGTCGGACAGGTAGGTCAGGATGACCGCGTGCAGCAGCGGGTCGTCGGGGAGCGCGGTGGTGCACCGTGCCCACAGCCGGGTCGGGAAGTCGACACCGGGCGCGGGTGCCCGCTCCGCCCGCGCCTCGAAGGACACCGGCCGTGACAGCCTGACCTCGGTGAGGGTGTCCGGCGCGGCCAGCGGCGGCATCGGCTCGGCGGTGACGTCGACGCCCGGCTCGGGAACCTGGAACGACACCGACATGTTGAAGATCACCTTGCCGCCCTGGACGGCCACCACCCGGCGGGCGGAGAAGGAGCGGCCGTCGCGGTCACGGTCCACCCGGAAGATCGTCGGTCGGGAGGCGTCGCCGAGGCGCAGGTAGTAGCCGTGCAGCGAGTGCGGCACCCGGCCCTCCGGCACGGTGAGCCCCGCCGCGAGCAGGGCCTGGGCCGCGACCTGCCCCCCGTACAGCGCGTACCGGTCGTCGAACACCACCCGGACCCGGAAGAGATCACGGTCGATCTCCTCGAGGTCCATCAGGTCCAGCACCGTCGGCGCGGACGGGGTGACGCTCACCGGACGGGTGACGGCAGCAGGTCGCATCTTCCACCTTCGGGTCGGCCGGGCGCGGGTCACCCGGGCACCCGGCCGGCCGGGTGCCCGGGAGCCCCGCCAACCCTGTGCGGCGGGAACGTCCCCGGTCGCGGCCCTGCGCGGAGCGGGCCACAGCTCCGGAATACTGCACCACGGCCGCCCGGCACCCGGCGTTGTGCCGTACCCCACCCTCCGCGTCAGCCGTCCCGGCGGGGATCGGCGGCCGGGGCGTCGCCGTGCGGGGAGAACCAGGCGTCCGCCGACCAGCAGCCCTCGGCCTTCTCCCGCTCACCCAGCGTGGGCACGTACTTCTCGGGGGAGGCGTCCTGCTCACCCACGGTCCGCTCCGGAGCCTGGCCCGATCGGGCCGGGCCCGCGGGCGGGTCCGACGGCCGGTGCACCCCGGACGGCTCGGCGGGCCCGGCCAGACTGCCGTACCCGTCGGGATCGAACAGCCCGTCCTCCGCCCGGCCGTAGGTACTCGCCGAGAACAGGGCCGGCCCGGCGCCGTCGGATCGGGCCGGGGGCCGTGGTCCGGGCGGACCGAGGCCGCTGTGCCGGGGCGACCCGGCCAGGACGTCCCCGCCCGCGTGGGCCGGCTGTCCCGCCGCGGCCGTCTCCGCCGCCGAGGGGGTCCGGACGGGCGGCGCCCCGGCGGGGGGTGAGGATGCCGCGGTTCCCCGGGTGGGCAGGACAGCCGGCAGGACCGCGGGGAACACGCCGCGGGGGACGGCCAGCCCGTCCGGCTCGCCGGGTTCGCCGGGTTCGGCACCTTCGCGCAGGCCGAGGCGCTCGTGGAGGAGACGCAGCGGCGTCGGCGCCCACCAGTTGTAGCGGCCGGCGAGGGCCATGAAGGCGGGGACCAGCACCGCGCGGATCACGGTCACGTCGAGGAGCACGGCCAGCGCGAGGCCCAGCCCGACCATCTTGATGATGCTGATCTGGGACGTCGCGACGCCGATCATGACGACGATCAGGGCGAGCGCTGCGCAGGTCAGCAGCGGGCCGGTCGCCGCCAGGCCGCGGGCGACGGCCCGCCGGTTGCCGGCACCGCGCAGGTGCTCCTCCCGGATACGGGCCAGCAGGAAGATCTCGTAGTCCATGCTGAGCCCGAACGCGACGCAGAACATCAGGACCGGGCTGGTCAGCTCGACCGTCCCCGAGACCTGGAAGTGCCCGACCAGCGACTGCAGGTGCCCGTCCTGGAAGACGAGCACCATCACCCCCATCACCGCCGCCAGGTTCAGCGCGTTGAGCAGCAGCGCCTTCAGCGGCAGCAGCAGGCTGCCGGTGAACAGGAACAGCAGCACGAACGTCGCGGTCACCACCACGGCGATCGCGCCGGGCAGGCCGCGGATGACGGTGTCGCGGGTCTCCACCAGGTGCGGCGCGAGGCCGCCGATCTCGACCGGGTAGGGCGTCGGGATGGCGCGGATCAGGCCGACCGTGCGCTGCGCCGCGGCCGAGATCGGGTCCGGTTCGGTCGGCCACAGCGACAGCCAGGCACCACCGTGGGTGCCGACGAACTGCTGGCCGCCGGCCGGTGCCGGCGCGATCATCCGCCCGTCGGTGAAGCTGCCGGCCACGGTGTCGACCCGGGCGACGCCGGGGACGTCCGAGAGGGCGGCGGCGTACCCGCCCAGCTGGGCCACGACGGTCGGCTCGCGGGCGTCGACCCCGGGGACCACGACCGGGATCTGGCAGGGCAGGCAGACCGTGAAGTCGTCGCGCATCGCGTCGTTCACGACGTGCGAGTGCGCCGTTGTCGGCAGCACGGTGTCGTCGGCGAGGGCGACGCGCAGGCCGCCCAGCGGCAGTGCCATCACGACCATCAGCGCCACCGCCGCCCCGCCGAACAGCAGCGGGTGCGCCATCGTCCGGTGGGCGACGGCCGTCCACACCGCCCCCGGCTCGCGGCGCTTGCGGGCACCGCCCCGGCGCCGTCCGAAGCCGAGACGGAGCCCACGGCGGCGGCTCCGCTCGACCCGCTCGCCCAGCAGCATGATCGCCGCCGGGAGCACCAGCAGCGCGGCGAGCTCCGAGGTGACCACCACCGCGATGCCCGCGTACGCGTAGGACTTCAGGTAGGGCAGGGGGAACAGCAGCGCGCCGGTCAGCGACAGCGCCACCGTCAGCCCGGAGAACAGCACGGTGCGCCCGGCGGTGCGCAGACTGGTGTGCAGGGCGACCTCCCGCTGCACACCGGCCTCGCGCTCCTCACGGAACCGCCGGAGGATGAACAGGCAGTAGTCCACCGCCAGGGCGAACCCGAGCGCGGTGGTCAGGTTCAGCGAGAACACCGAGATGTGGGTCATCTCGGAGAGCAGCCGCAGCAGGGCGAGGCTGGCGATGACCGCGCTGCCGCCCACCACCACCGGCAGCAGCGCCGCGGCCGTCCCCCCGAAGGCGAACAGCAGGACGCCGAGCACCAGCGGTGCGGTCACCAGCTCGGCCCGCTCCAGATCGGCGCGGCTCTGCTCGGTGACGTCCAGCATCACCGCGGGTGCCCCGCCGAACCGGACGGTGACCCCGGGCCCGTCGTGGGCGTAGCGGTCGTGCAGGTCGGCCACATGGCGCGCGATCGCGTCCTCGGAGCCGGTCAGCCGGAACAGGACGAGGGCGCTGCGCCCGTCCTGGGAGCGCAGCAGGCCCGCCGGCGCGTCCGGTGACCAGTAGGAGGTCACCGCGCTGACGCCGGGCTCGCGCTGCAGCTGGCTGGTGAGGTTCTCACCGACCCGCCGCGCGGTCGGCCCCTCGATGGTGCCGGGTGCGGTGACCATGATGGCCACGTTCGGCGGGGCGCCGGGGAACTCGGCGTCCAGCAGCGCCTCGGCATGAGTGGCGGAGTCACCGGCGGCGTAGAAGCCGCCGGTCGAGAGCCGGTCGAAGACACCGCCAGCCCACGGCAGCAGACAGATGACGAGCAGCCCGGTGATGGTCAGGACCCGTCCCGGGCGGTTGACCGCCAGCCGGGCGAGCAGGGCGAACAGTCCGCCACGCCCTCCCGCCGGCGCGCTGGCGGGCCCACCAGCCCCGCCGGACCGCCCCGAGTTTCCCGCGTTCCCGGCGCTGCCCGCGTTGCCGGAACCGGCGCTGCCCGCGCTGCCCGCGTCGCCCGCGCTGCCGGAGGCCGCGCCACTCCCGCCACCCGCGTCGCCGATCGTGCCGCCGCCGCCCGAGTGCCCCGACCTGCCGGACCTGCCGGCCCCGCCGGATCGGCCCGAGCTGCCCGGCGGGGCCGGCGTGCGGCCGGCCGGCTCGTGGATCCGGTCCGCTCGCCGGTGCCCCGGGCGGGCGGCACCGGCCCGCGCACCGGGCCGGGACGTGCCCCGCCGCGCGGAGCCGGGACGGGCGGAACCGTGCGCCGGCTCCGGAGCCGGCGCCAGCGTGGTGGCTGCCGGCAGGCCGGTGGTGAAGGCCGTCAGGGTCGCCGACGGCCGGACGCCGCCGGCGGGCAGCGCGGTGGCCGCCGGCAGCGCGGTGGCGGTGGGCGGCGGTGTGTGCGCGGTGAACGGTGGCGGCGATGCCTCCGCTGCCGCGCCGACCGTTCCCGCGTGGGCGGGTGACCGGTGGCTGTCGGGGCGCCCCGTCGAGCCCCTGAACCGCCGCGTGACATCGACGGGAAATGGCATGAGTTCAACGTAGAAGTGCAAAAGATTTGGTGTTACCCCCGGAGAGGGGTACCAAAGCCGCGAATACCTCTTTAATGTTCACGCCGATGGCGCCAGTACCGCGATGACGTCGTGAGTCACGCCAGTCGGTATCCGGAGGAGGGGGAGTTCGTCGTGGCAGACAAGTTCGAACGGCACAACAGCGGCGGATCGCCGTCGCATCGGGGGAGGTGTCCCCGGCCGCGGTACGGAGCCCAGCCGCACGGGGGTGGTACGGGAGAGCGGGCGGGCCGTCCAGACGATGCCCAGCGGGGCCAGGAGGCCGGCTCGGACAACACCGACCGGCCGCGCCCCGGCGCCCAGCCGCGACGCGGTGGCCCTGGTCAGGCGCCACCACCAGGTCAGGAGCAGGGAGCGGCCGGCGAGTCGGGCGGCGCGGGCAGCCCCGCGATCACCGGGCCGTTGGCCCTGCCGGCACCGGGGCCCGCGGCCGGCGGCCCGGCCCGACGCCCCGTCGGGCGTCCGTTCTGCCCCAGGCCGAGCCGCCCCAGGTGAAGGACGTCCCGGGGCGGGAAAGGCGTTTGTCCCGCAGGTTACGGGCACCAGTGCCGTGTGAAAGCCACCGGGTGCGGGCGAGAATCTCGCCCGCACCCGGTTTTTGTTTCGGACCTGTTAGGACCGGCCCGGTGCCGTGTTCACGGCAGCAGGCTGGAGCGGCGCGCGACGTTGACCGCCGCGGTCCGGTTGTGCACGCCGAGCTTGTTCATGATGCTGCGCAGGTAGGCCTTCACCGTTTCCGGGCTGACCGCGAGGCGGCGGGCCGTCTCGGCGTTGGACATGCCCTCCGCGACCAGCCGCAGGACGTCCAGCTCGCGCGGCGACAGGCCGAACGGCTGCGCGCGGGTGGGCGGCGCCGCGTCGGGGAACAGGTCCTCCAGCAGGTCGCGGACCGCGACGATCCGCTCCCGCAGCGCCTGGTCGCTGGTCTGGAAGGTCAGCTCCTCCAGTTCGGCGTCGACGCGGCACAGTGTCCGCAGCCGGGAGGCGCCCGGCGTCGCCGCGGCGGTGTCGGGCCGGGCGGCCATGGCACGTTCGGCGAGCAGCGCCTCGAAGCGGCGCGCGACACCGAGCGCCGTCTCCACCGCGGCCGGCGGAACGGGGTTGTCCGCCCGCACCCCGCAGTACAGCACCGCGTGCACGATGCCGCCGGCGCGCACCGGCACGGCGACGACCGAGGAGATGTCCTCGCCGAGGACGGCCCAGTCGCGCTGGTCCTCGGTATAGCGCGGGCGGGTGCCCGCGTCGATCACGACGGGGCGGCCCAGGGCCACGACCCGTCCGCCCACGCCGTGGCCCGGCGGCAGGGACATCCCGCGCAACGCGTTCGTGCGGTTCCCGTCAAGCGCGCTGATGGTCAGGTAGCGCGAGCGGGGATCGACCGATCCGCCGTAGGCCAGATCGGCGCCGGTACGGGCGCGCAGCCGGGTGACGGCCCGAGGCAGCATCGCCTCGACCGAGCAGCCATCGGTAGTGCCCGATGTCATCGTCTTCCTCTCGTCCGGGGGTCTCGCGGACTAAGAACGAAACAAAACGGAAAAGCAGGCAAAAGGTGTTGCCGGCCTGCCCGGTTTCCGCCGCCTGAAGCGGCCGGGGACGCAGGTGGGCCGCGGAAACCGGTTCCGTGTCGAGGGGCCGGCGCAGCCGGGTCGGCGCTGCCCTTTACGACAGACAAATCTCCTTGCCGAGAAATGACACTAGCAAGGGGATCTTCGTCCCGGCAATCGGCGCATTGTGCACCGTGGTGCCGAACGCGCGCAGTGAGGGTTGTGATCGGGCGGAGGTGTATGGGGTGGCCCGGACGCGCCCGCCCGGGCCGGCCGGTGGGCGAGGGCCGTCGCGGTCGCCGCCGCCTCGGCCGGCTCCTGGCCGCCGCGGGCCCGTCCGCCCCGCCCAGGCCGGCTCCCCGTCGACCGGCCGGGGCGGGGGTGCCGGTGATCCTGCGTTCGTTCTCCGTTGATACAGCGCCACGAGGGCCGTCGCCAGGTGGGTGAATCCGCTATTGGGGCACACGGCGGTTGTGAATCCGGTGTCTTCGGGATGGGAATGTCGGTGGTGGAAGGTGGGTAAATACCAGCCGGTGGCCGCCGCTGTCGGCCGCCGGTGCCGTTGCCGCCGTCACCCCTGGTCGTGGGTGGACGCCGGTGGGCGATGGGCGGCCCGGTCGGACCGGCGCCCGCGGGAAAGCCACACCGGCCGGTCGGCCCACCTCCCGGCGTCGTTCGGTCACTGCGCCACACCGCACCGCGTTGGCGCCCTTTCCCGAACCTACGCGAGAGGGCTGGACCGAAAGTGCCGGTTGCGGGGCGGCCCGAACGGGTGTGAACACTTCGGTGCCATGCCCATTGTGCCTTTGCCGCCGCCCGCCTTTGCCGCGATACGGTTCGGCGTCAGAGCTGGTCGACGGCGGTGACCCGCAGGACGGCTGTTCCCGCCTCGTCCGAGGCGGCGAGGTCGACCTCGGCACTGATTCCCCAGTCGTGGTCACCCGCCGGGTCGTCGAAGATCTGCCGCAGCGTCCACCGGTCGGCGGCGGTCGTGACGATGAGCAGACCCGGCCCGCGGGCGTCCGGCCCCGTCCCGATCTCGGTGTACAGCTCGAAGTAGGGCTCCAGCGCCTCCCGCCAGGCCTGCGCGTCGAAGCCGGCCTCGGCGTCGAGTTCGCCGAGCAGGTCGTAGCGGCGCAGTGCGGCCAGCTCCACCCGCCGGAACAGCGCGTTGCGCACCAGCACCCGGAACGCGCGGGTGTTCGCGGTGACGGCGGAGGTCCGCTCCACCAGCATGCCCGCGGCCCCCGGGCCACCGCCGGTGCCGGCTCCGTCGCCGGCATCGGGGTCGCGCAGCGCCTCCCACTCGTCGAGCAGGCTGGAGTCGACCTGGCGGACGAGCTCCCCGAGCCATTCGGTGAGGTCGACGAGCTCCTCGGTGCGTGCCTCCTCCGGCACCGTCTGGCGCAGCGCCTTGAACGCGTCGGCCAGGTAACGCAGCAGCAGGCCCTCCGACCGGGCCAGCCCGTAGAAGTCGACGTACTCGGCGAAGGTCATCGCCCGCTCGAACATGTCGCGGGCCACCGACTTCGGCGCCAGCTCGTAGTCGTCGACCCAGGGGTGGCCGCGCCGGTAGGTGGCCAGGGCGGCGTGCAGCAGCTCCTCGAGCGGTTTGGGCCAGGTGACCTCCTCCAGCAGCTCCATGCGCCGGTCGTACTCGACACCGTCGGCCTTCATCGCGGCGACCGCCTCGCCGCGGGCGCGGAACTGCTGCGCGGACAGCACCTGCCGCGGGTTGTCCAGCGTCGACTCGAGCAGGCTGAGGACGTCCAGCGCGTAGGCGGGGGATTCGCGGTCGAGCAGGTCGATGGCGGCCAGCGCGAACGGGGACAGCGGCTGGTTGAGCGCGAAGTCGAGCTGCAGGTCGACGGTGAGCCGCACCGAGCGGCCGGTCTCGTCCGGAGTGTCGAGTTTCTCGATCACCCCGGCGGCCAGCAGCGCCCGGTAGATCGCGATCGCGCGGTGGATGTGCCGGCGCTGCGCCGGGCGCGGCTCGTGGTTGTCGGTGAGCAGGTGGCGCATCGCGGTGAACGCGTCCCCGGGGCGGTTGACCACGTTGAGCAGCATCGAGTGGCTCACGGCGAACTGGGACACCAGCGGTTCCGGCTCGGCGCCGACCAGTCGTTCGAACGTGGGCACGCCCCAGGAGACGAAACCCTCCGGCGGCTTGCGGCGCACCACCTTGCGCCGCTTCTTCGGATCGTCGCCGGCCTTCGCCAGGGCCTTCTCGTTCTCGACGACATGCTCGGGCGCCTGCACGACCACGTTGCCGACCGTGTCGAACCCCGCCCGGCCGGCCCGACCGGCGATCTGGTGGAACTCCCGCGCGGTCAGGATCCGGGTGCGGGTCCCGTCGTACTTGGACAGCGCGGTGAACACGACCGTGCGGATCGGCACGTTGATGCCGACCCCGAGGGTGTCGGTGCCGCAGATCACCTTGAGCAGCCCCGCCTGCGCGAGCAGCTCGACCAGCCGGCGGTACTTGGGAAGCATCCCCGCGTGGTGCACCCCGATCCCGTGCCGGACCAGGCGCGACAACGTTCTGCCGAACCCGGAGGCGAACCGGAAGCCGCCGATCATCTGCGCGATCGCGTCCTTCTCCGCCCGGGTGGAGACGTTGATGCTCATCAGCGACTGCGCCCGCTCGAGCGCCGAGGCCTGGGTGAAGTGCACGACGTAGATCGGGGCCTGCCGCGTCTCGAGCAGCTCCTCGATCGTCTCGTGCAGCGGGGTGATCACATAGCGGTGGAACAGCGGCACCGGTCGCTGCGCCGAGCGCACGACGGCCGTCGGCCGCCCGGTGCGCCGGGTCAGGTCCTCCTCGAAGCGGGTGACGTCGCCCAGCGTCGCCGACATGAGCAGGAACTGGGTGTGCGGCAGCTCGATGAGCGGCACCTGCCAGGCCCAGCCCCGATCGGGGTCGGCGTAGTAGTGGAACTCGTCCATGACGACCTGGCCGACGTCCGCCGCGGCCCCGTCACGCAGCGCGATGTTCGCGAGGATCTCGGCCGTGCAGCAGATGATCGGCGCCCCCTCGTTGACGGAGGCGTCACCGGTCATCATCCCGACGCTGGCGGCGCCGAACACCGCGCACAGCGTGAAGAACTTCTCCGACACCAGCGCCTTGATCGGCGCGGTGTAGAAGGTGCGCCGGCCCCAGCCGAGTGCCGCGAAGTGCGCGCCGGTGGCCACCAGGCTCTTCCCGCTGCCGGTCGGCGTCGCCAGGATGACGTTCGAGCCGCTGACCACCTCGATGAGCGCCTCGGTCTGCGCCGGGTACAGCTCCAGGCCCTGATCCACCACCCAGGCGCCGAACGCGTCGAACAGCGCGTCGGCGTCCGCCTCCGGGTCCGGCCCACCGGCGGGCAGGCGCGCTGTCAGCGTCACCGGGGCCACCGGGGCCACCGGCTGCTGGGGCTGCGCTGTCTGTGGCCCGGCCGGCGGTCCGGCCTCGGGCTGGGGCTCGCTGCGGGGACTGCTCGGTGGCGGGGTCCGGGGCGGGGTCTGGGGCTGGTACGTCATGGTGTCCTCGATCGTGCCGCACGCCGCCGCTCCGCGGGGCGCGGGGCGCCCACGGCGGTTCCGGGGCGGTTCCCTGGCGGTGTCGTGACGGAGTCGTCACAGCTCCCGCGGCGCGGCACGGCGACCGCGGGTGAGCAGGGCAGGTGTGTGCTGGTGTGTTGTCCGTTGGTTCTGGCATGAGGTGCCCGCCCCACCTACCGGGGTCCGCGGGCGGCCGGTGATGCCCGGTGTGCGGTTAGCGTCGGCGAGGTGGATGAGCTCCCTCTGCTCGTCGGGTCGGGTGACATCGCCCGTGCGCTGGGCGTGACCCGACAGGCTGTCGATCACCGTCTGCGCAGTGATCCGGCGGCGCCCGCGGCCGCGGGGGTCGTGAACCGGACGTCCGCCTGGAACGGGACCCGTATCTGGTGGCGCGAGGACATCGACCGGTGGCTGAACCTCGAGCCTGACCGGTGGCACCGCCTGCTGGCCTCGACCGCCCGAAGCGGGTGATCAGCGGTGAGCTGATCGTCTGATCGCCGGCCCGTTCCGGCACAAGATAGTCAACGCTGTTGACGGCCGCCCATGGTGAAATCTGATCTTGAAATGTCCCCTCCGTCCCAGGGCGGGCGCACTCTCACCCGCCCTGGGACGGACCGATCGGCACCTCCTCGGACATCGTCGGTCGAGGGCGCAGCCGCCCGAGCGCGGCCGGCAGCCCACCGACATGAACGACGCCAAGCTGGTTCGTCGGACGGGTCAGCGCCACGTACAGGTCCCCGGCGCCCCGCGGGGACTCGGCCAGGATCCGTTCGGGCTCCACCACGATCACCGCGTCGAACTCCAGCCCCTTCGACTCCCGCACCGTGAGGACCACCACCGGCTGCTCCGGGTCGGGCCCCGCCGCCCCGTCACCCGCCGCTCCGTCGCGGGACACGGTGCCGGGCACGCCCTCGGTGAGCGCCCGCGCGAGACCGGCCAGCTGGTCGCGGCGCGCCGTCGGCACGATCACCGCGAGCCGCCCACCGCCGCAGGCGTCGTGCTCCTCGGCGACCAGGTCGGCGAGGCGGGCGGTCAGCTCCTGCTCGGTGACGGCGAGGCGCCACGGTGCGTGGCCCGACCGGCGGACCGACCGCGGTGCCCGCAGCCCTCGGCCCTGCAGCGCCAGGACGTCTCCGGCGACCTCCATGATCTCGGCGCCGGTGCGGTAGTTCACGGTCAGCCGCTCGAGGACGAACCGCTGCCCGACATACGGGGCGAGGACCTGCTCCCACGAGGATGTCCCGGCCGCGTCGCCGGTCTGCGCGACGTCGCCGACCAGCGTCATCGACCTGCTCGGGCAGCGGCGCATCACCATCCGCCAGGCCATCGGCGACAGTTCCTGCGCCTCGTCGACGATCACATGGCCGAACGCCCAGCCGCGGTCGGCGGCCGCCCGCTCCGCGGTGGTGCGGGCGTCGATCTCGGCGTGCCGCTCGCCGAAACGGTCGGCGTCGATGAGATCGCTGGCCATCAGCACCTCCCCGTCAGGATCCTCGGTGTCGCCGCGGGCGAGGATGTCGAGGACTCCGCCGGCGTACTCGATGCGTTCCCGGCGTTCCAGATGCGCCGACACCGCGGCGTCGATCGCGAGCCGGGGGTCGTCGCCGAGCAGTTCGGCGGCCTCGTCGAGCAGCGGGGCGTCGGTGGCGGTCCAGTCCTGGCGGCCCGGCGGGCGCAGCAGCGCCGCCCGTTCGTCGCCGGTCAGCTCCGGGGCGGCGCGGCCCAGCGCGTCGGCGTCGGCGAACAGGTCGGTCAGCAGTGCCTGCGGGCTGAGTAGCGGCCACAGACTGTCGATCGCCTCGGCCAGCCGCGGGTCGGAGCTGAGGTCCCGGCGCAGGTCGGCGAGGTCGGCGGCATCCAGCACCGGGCGCTCGGAGGCGGCCGCGGCCGCGGCGAGGGCGGTGTCCGACCAGTCGGCGCCCACGGCCGTGCTGTCGTTCTGGTGCTCGCGGGCGGCGTCCGTGTCCGGCCAGAGCATGAAGTCGTCGACGAAGTCCGGGATGTCGACCTCGTCGATGGATGCCTCGTAGCGATCGGCGATCTGGCGGGTCAGCCCGGCGATGACCTCGCGGACGAACACCGGCCGGGCCAGGTTGTGCGGCCGGCCGGTGAGCCGCGCGGCGGCCCGCGCCGGCACGACGATCGTCTCGTCGAGGCGCGCCACCCCGTCGGCCACGGTGATCTCCAGCGGCTGCTCCGGCAGCCGCTGGCGGTCACGCACCGCGGCACCGAGGACGTCCACCATGATCGAACGTCCCTTGACCTCGGCGGCCAGGGTGCTCTCGCTGGAACGCCCGCGCACCCCGGGGAACAGGTCGCCGATCGTCGACAGCAGCACGCCGGTCTCGCCGAGGGAGGGCAGCACCTGCTCGATGTAGCGCAGGAAGGCCGGGTTCGGCCCGATGATCAGCACACCGCGGCGGGCGAGGTGCTCCCGGCGCGAGTACAGCAGGTAGGCGGCGCGGTGCAGTGCCACGGTGGTCTTGCCGGTGCCCGGCCCTCCGTCGACGACGAGGACGCCGTCCTGGTCGGAGCGGATGATCCGGTCCTGCTCGGACTGGATGGTCGCGACGATGTCGCGCATCCGGCCCGTGCGCTGGGCGCCGAGGGTGGCGAGCAGTGTGGCCTCGCCGACCAGGGCGTCGCGGGGGACCTCTCCGGCGAGCGCACCGCCGCCGGTGCTGGTGCCGGCACCGCTGCTCCGGTCGCTTCCCTCCGCGCCGAGGCCGTCCAGGGTCAGCAGGCCGAGCACGCCGTCGCCGAGCGTTCCGGTGTCGAGGGTCTCGTCGTCGAGATGGGTCACCCGCCGACCGACGGTCCGGATGTGGCGGCGGCGGGCCACGCCGAGCGGGGTGGCGCCGGTTGCCAGGTAGAACGGGCGGGAGGCCGGGGCTCGCCAGTCGATGAGCAGGGGGTCGTAGCCGGTGTCCGGGTCGAGTACACCCATCCGGCCGATGTAGCGGCGTTCCCCGTCGGCCATGTCGATCCGGCCGAACAGCAGTCGGTCGCGGACCGCGTCGAACCGCGCCACCTGATCGGCATGCCGGGCGGCGAGGGCGTCCCGGTCGGCGCGCGCGCCGGGTTCGGGGTCGTCGCGCAGCAGCACCTGGGCGAGCTCGGCGGACGCGGTGGCACGCAGCTGGTCCAGCCGGTCGTGCAGCATTGTCAGGTACTGCTGCTCCCGCTCCCGCTCGGCGTCGCCGCCGTCCCCCGGCAGTGGGGTTCGGGGCTCGGGAGTGTCCGCTGACCCGGTGGGCACCGATTGCTTTGACAAACCCAGCCCTCTCGTCTACTATCCAGCATGGCGCGCGCTGTCTGGCCCGCATTCTCCAGGGGTGGCGGCGCATTCACAGGCGTCGTAGCTTATCCAGCGTTGTGCACGTGCGGGTTGGTGCGGGTTGTGTGCTGGCAGCACGCCGCAGCGTGGCCTGTACATGATGTGGTCTGTGCCCGGCCGTGGTCTGTGCCCGGCCGCAGTGCCCGAGCGCCCGCAGTGCCCGGGCGCTGGGTGTGGCGCCCGCCCCCTGCGAGTGGCCGACATCCTAGCTCGCCGCCGCCCGCCCCTCGCCATGCCATGAACAGCGTCACGGCACTCGCCGCGGCAGCCCCGCGCCGGCCCCGCCACCGTGTTCGTTCCCGTCCGTGACCGCCCCGCCTACCGGACGAGGCGGCGCAACGCGGCCCGGGCCAGCGGCGCGTAGGCGCGGATCACCGGCCCGGGCGCGGTGACCCGCAGCCAGGTGAGTGTCCCGCCGTCCAGGCAGGCGTCCACCCCGTGGTCGAGCTTCAGCCGCACCGCACCGACGCCGACCCGCCAGCTCCAGGTCCGCTCGACCTCATCCACCGCGGTGACGACGAACCGGGCCGCCGGCGGCACCAGCGCGCGGACCCGGCCGCGCAGCCCCGGCACGATACGCACCGCGGGCTGCGGCACCGCGACGCCCTGCTCCAGGGATTCCCACGCGGCGGGCAGCGGGGGAGCGAACGGGCCGACGCCCCGCGGGACCCCGACCCGCTCCGACCGATGCCAGGCCTCCGCGGGGATGTCGTCCAGGACGACGGCGTGGATCTGCGGGGCCCAACTGGGCCACACCGCCGGCACGGCGTACCGCTCCCAGCACACCTGCGGTGGCGCCGGCCCGGACACATCCAGGAACACCACACTCACACTGACCCACGGTAGGCCGGGCCGGCCGATTCTTCACCTGCCAGCGGCGGGGGCCGCGGTCAGCAGCCGACGGCGATCGCGGTGACGATCAGGCCACGGCCCACCACCCAGCGTCCGGTGAACCCGGTCAGCTCGCCCGTGGGCAGGTCCGGGCCGGGAACCAGCAGCCGAGCCCGGAACTGCCCACGCGCGGTCACCCCACCCCCGGTCGACGACCCGGTCACCGGCGCCGCCAGGGGGGTGTCGTCGACCGGGTCCGTGACCGGGTCGTCGACCGTGAGGACCAGTTCGGCGTCGTCGAAGCCGAGCCAGCGCCGGGCCAGCGGGAACCAGGCCTTGTAGACGGACTCCTTGGCGCTGAACAGCAGCCGGTCCCAGCAGACCTGGGGATGCGCCTGCCCCAGCTCGGCGAGCAGGTCCCGCTCCTGGGGCAGCGAGATCTCACGAAGCACCCCGCCGGGGGTGGCCTCGTTCGGCTCGGCGTCGATGCCCACGCTGACCGTCGCCCCGGGCACCTCCCGGGCCACCGCCGCCGCCCGGTAGCCCTTGGTGTGGGTGATGCTGCCGACGACACCACCCGGCCAGCGCGGCTCCCGGTGCTCACCCGGCAGGATCGGCACGGCCGGTTCGCCGAGCGCCTCGAGCGCCCGGTGCGCGCAGATCCGTCCGGTGGTGAACTCCCGGCGCCGCTTGTCGACGGCGCGGGTCAACGTGGCGGCCTCCTCGGGAAACAGCCGGGCGTCCACGGCGTCACCGAAGTCGTCGTCGTACTTCTCCACGGCGGCGAGCGCCGTCCGGCCAGCACTGGGGGTGGGCGGCGGCAGGACCGCCGCGAGCAGTTCCGCACCCCCGGGCAGGCCGCCCGCGCCGCCGCCCACCCGCTGACCGGTCATCGCGATGCCCCTTCGCCTCGGCGAGATCATGCGTACGCGTCCCATCTTCGACGGCACCCGTCCCGGCCCGGCACCGGCCCCAGGCGCATGTGGCTCTTCCGACACGCCGGTGCGGCACCGCGCCCCCGCTGGGAGAAGGTGGACGCATGCACGGTTCGGATCTCGTCGCGCGTGACCGGGCGGTTGTCTGGCATCCCTACGGCGCGGTGGGGGACACGGCACCACTGTTCGCCGTCGCCTCCGCCCGGGGGGTGCGCCTGACCCTCACCGACGGCCGTGAGCTGCTCGACGGGATGTCGTCGTGGTGGGCGGCGATCCACGGCTACGGCCATCCGGTGCTCGACGGTGCCGTCCGCGACCAGCTGGACCGGATGGCCCATGTCATGTTCGGCGGGCTCACCCACGAGCCGGCGGTGGCCCTCGCCGAACTGCTCGTGCGGATCACCCCCCCGGGTCTGGACCGGGTCTTCTTCTGCGACTCCGGGTCGGTCTCCGTCGAGGTCGCGATCAAGATGGCGCTGCAGTACCAGACAGGCCGGGGGCGGCCCGGCCGGACCAGGCTGCTCACCATCCGCCGTGGCTACCACGGGGACACCTCCGGCGCGATGTCGGTGTGCGACCCCGACACCGGCATGCACCACCTGTTCACCGGCCTGCTCGCCCGTCACCTGTTCGCCGCCGCCCCCACCAGCGGCTATCGGGACCCGGTGACCGACCGCGACCTCGCCGACGTCGAACGGCTCCTCGCGGCCCACCACGGGGAGATCGCCGCGGTCATCTGCGAACCGGTGGTGCAGGGCGCCGGAGCGATGCGCTTCTACCCCCCCGGGTGGCTCACCCGGGTCCGGGAGCTGTGCGACCGCCACCAGGTCCTGCTCATCGCGGACGAGATCGCCACCGGCTTCGGCCGCACCGGTGAGCTGTTCGCCTGTGAGCACGCCGGGATCACGCCCGACATCATGTGCGTCGGCAAGGCGATGACCGGGGGGTACCTGACGATGGGTGCCACCCTGTGCACGGCCGAGGTCGCCGACGGGGTGTGTGCCTCACCTGCCGGCGCGTTCATGCACGGACCGACGTTCATGGCGAACCCGCTGGCCGCCGCGGTCTCCCGCGCCAGCATCGAGCTGCTGCTCGCCGGCCCCTGGCGGGAGCGGGTGGCAGCCGTGCACGACGCGCTGGCCGCCGGGCTGGCCCCCGCGGCGGACCTGCCCGGTGTCGTGGACGTCCGCACGCTGGGCGCGATCGGCGTGATCGAGACCCGCGACCCGGTCGACATGACGGTCATCCAGCCACTGCTGGTCGACCTCGGGGTGTGGGTACGGCCGTTCGGACGCCTCGTCTACGCGATGCCGCCGTTCGTGATGGACCCCGCCGAGGTGAGCACCCTGACCGGGGCCATGGTCGAGGCGGTCGCGGCGACCACGAAGTAGCCCCGGCGACACGCCGGCTGTGGTCTTCCTGTTCACGGCCCGGCAGGACCTCCGGCCCGGCCGCGCACGTGCGCCACGGGTGATGCGGTCGGCGACAGCGCAGGTCACGGACGTGGGACGGGCTGTCGCCGACGCCGGCCCGCGGGGTGGCGACACCCTGCCCCCACCGCACCCTGCATGTCCGACATCCGCGAACTAGTTGCGGATGCCCGAAGAGCCTTCATACCCTTCGTCCACGAGGCTTCACTGTGTGTAGCAGCTTTGGCGGCACACGAGAAGGGCCAGGTGCGGATGTCGTTACGACAGGTGTCAGGGCGGCCTGGGCAGGGGCGTGTTCCCACTGCCCTTCGGACGGCGGCCCGTGCCGCGGGTCGCCTGCTCTCGCGCCGCGGGTGCGAGTCCCGACCCGCGCCGGGCTCCGGAGCCGGCTCCGGAGCCGGGCCCGACGCTCTGCCGGGGCCGGCGCTGTGGCCGACGGATCCGGTTCCCGTGGCTTCAGCCCCGCGCCGGCCGCTTCCCGCCCGGCATCCCGGCCCTGCCATCCCGACCCTCCCGGCCGAACCCGCGTTCGCGGTCGAAGCCGCCGTCGTCCCGCCGGGCAGCCATCCGGGCAGCCATCCGGGCGACCCCGGGCTGGGCGCCTCGCTGTTCCTCCGCGACCAGCCCGCGTGGCCGCCCGCCGAACGGGCCCGCCCCTGCACCGGGGAGGGCACCCACACCGCCGTGCGCGGGGTCAGCACCATCCGCAGGCTGGCCCGGTGGCTGTGGCGGGCGCGTCGTCACCCCGGCGCCCCGCCGCCCGCGACACCAGCCCGCACCCTGCTGACCGACGCGGTGTTCCTGGCCATCGCCGGACTGCTCGCCGCCGACGCCGTCGCCGGCGGAGCCGGCTCGCCGCGCGCCATCGAGATCGCCGCGTTCGCCGCCTTCACCAGCCTGGCGGCGCTCACCGGCCTGGTCGGTACCGGTTCCTGGGCCGGCAGCCCCCGCGGAGACGACCCCGACAGCGGCGCACGCGGCGGTTACCCGGCGATGACCACCACCTGGACACTGCCGATCGCCCTGCTGCTGCCCCCGCTGTACGCGCTGCTGGCCTGCCTGCCGCTCTGGCTCGCCGCCTTACCCGGGCGGGAGCGCGTGGCGCGGCCGGCGCAGCCCGAGCACCCCCCCGGAGGGCCGGGAGGGTGCGGGGCACACAGCCAGATCCACGACTGCGTCGCTCTCGGCCTCGCCGGCGCGGCGGCCGCGGCCGTCCACCATCTGCTCGCCCCGGCTTCGGACCCCGGTTCGGCCGACGGGCTCGCCGCCTCCGCCCGCGACCTGCTGGCGCTGCTCGCCGCGGTCGCGGCGTATCCGGCGGTGGACCGGCTGCTGCGGCCCCGCCGCTGGCCGGGCGGGCGGGAACACGCCGCCACGGTCACCGTGGAGATCTGCGCCGCGCTCGTGCTCACCGTGGTGTGGGCGGCGAGCCCGGTCCTGCTGGTGATCGCCGCGCCGCTCGTCCTGCTCCTGCGCCGCGGGCTCACCCACGCCGAACTGCTCACCGCCGCCCGCACAGACGCCAAGACACAGCTGGCCACCATGGCCTACTGGCGGCAGGTCGCCCTGCGGGAGACCGCCCGCACCCGCGGGCTCGGCCGGCCGCTGTCGGTCCTGCTGGTCGACATCGACCACTTCAAGCAGGTCAACGACCGCCACGGCCACCTCAACGGCGACGCGGTCCTGGTCGCCGTCGCCAACATGCTCCGGCACGCCACCCGCCCGCAGGACCTCGTCGGCCGGTTCGGGGGGGAGGAGTTCGTCGTGCTGCTCGCCGACGCCGACCTGGACGCGGCGGCCACCGTCGCCGAGCGCATCCGCCACACGGTCGCCGGTGCCCGTATCCACCTGTCCGGTGTGGAGGTGAGCGTCACCGTGTCCGTCGGGGTGGCCAGCATCGCGCCGGCACCGCGGGAGAACACCGCCCGGGCCCTGGCCACCGTCACCGCCGAGGCACCGCGCGCCGCTGACGACGACCTCGCGGTCGTCACCGACCTGCTCGAACGGGCGGACGCCGCGCTCTACCGCGCGAAACGGGAAGGGCGGGACCGCGTGTGCACGGCCAGGACAACCAGCCCGCCCGCGCCCGCCGATCCGTCCGCTGCCGCACCACCCGGGTCAACCAGCCCGGGTGGTGCGCCGGCCTGCCCGGCGGCCTCGCCCACGGCGCCCGCCTGGCGCCCGCCGGCACCGGGACCGCCTCCGGCGCCCTGACCGGGCCCGAGGCGCCCGCCGCGCCGACCCGCGGCGCGTCCGTGCTCAGTCGCCGGCGGCGCGGACCGTGTTACGCAGCAACAGCATCGTCGTGACCGGGCCGACACCACCGGGCACCGGGGTCAACGCCCCCGCGACGGACGCCACCGCGTCCGCGTCGACGTCCCCGACCAGGCCGGCATCCGTCCAGTTCGTGCCGACGTCGATGACCACCGCGCCGGGCCGGACATAACCGCTGCCCACCATCTTCGGCCGGCCGACCGCGGCGACCACGATGTCGGCCTCGTGCGCCACCGCCGCCAGGTCCTTCGTCCGGGAATGGCAGACCGTGACGGTCGCGTTCTCGGCGAGCAGGAGCAGCGCCGCGGGCTTGCCCACCACCGAGCTGCGGCCGATCACGCAGGCCCGGGCACCGGCCAGCGGTACCTCCGCCCGGGTGAGGATCTCCAGCACGGCCGCCGCGGTCGCCGGTGCGAACGCGGGCAGACCCAGCGCGAGCTGCCCCAGGCTCAGCGGGTTCATCCCGTCGACGTCCTTGCCGACGGGGATGCGCGCCCCCACCTCGGCCGCGGTCAGCGCGCCGGGCAACGGGGTCTGCACGATCATCCCATGCACCGACGGATCGCCGGCCAGCTGGTCGACGGTGTCCATGAGCTGCGCCGGGTCACCGGTCAGCTCATGGACAGCACACGCCACGCCGACCTTGGCGGCGCTGCGCTCGATCACCCGCACATAGGACCGCGCCGCCTCGTCGACGGTCGGCAGCACCACCGCCAGGGTCGGGGTGACGCCGGTGGCGGCCAGCCGCTCGACCTCGTCGACGACCGCCCGACCGATGTCGGCGGCCATCGACCGCCCATCCAGCAACCTCATGACCCGATCCGATCTCCCACGGCGCGCACCACACTGTCCGCGCCGGCCAGTGACGACAGGTACTTGTCCAACTCGGCGGCGGTCGCGTCGCGGGTGGCCGCGTCGGTCATCGACGCCAGGTTGATCCGGACGTTGATCGCCGCCGAGTCCAGCGCCGCGCGGGCGCTCGCGGCAGCCACCGCCACATCCGACAGGACGTTGACGTTGGCACCGTCGAGGATGCGCTGACACAGGCCGACGACCTCGGCGGCCGCAGCGGCGGTGCGCAGCGGCACCTCGGCCGCGCCGATCAGCGCCTGCTGGATCGCGGCGGTGCGGGCCGCCTTGTCCTGCACGGTCTCCTTGGGAAGCCGGTAGGCGTCCGTCACGGCGGTGAAGGCCACCGCGTCGGCGTCGGCCAGCCCGAGGGCGTCCCGGCGCAGGCGGGTTGCCTCGTCGCGGGCACCGACCATCGTCGCCTCGTGCTCGGCGTAGCGGGGCTTGCCGATGGTGAGGTTGGCGACCATGCTCACCAGGGAGGCGCCGAGCGCGACCTGGACCGCCGCCGCCGCACCGCCACCGGGTGCGGGGGCCGCCGAGGCGAGCGCCTCGAGGAACCCGTCAAGCGTCTCGTCCGTCATCGTCTCCGACTCCCCCTTGTTCAAGGTCAATGTCCATGTGTACTGCCGTCCGGGTGCATTGCCCCACCGCAGCACACCGACGCTGGCCGGAGTGCACCGTAGCAAGTGGATCGCTGCCCGGGGTGCGAGAGGGCTACTCCGCGCCGGCCGAGGGCGGTTTTGTGACCTGCGCCGCTCGATGGCGCCCGGGCCCCTGCTGCCGGCCGCGGCGCGGGGTGCGGGCACCCGGCCGGGCCTTCGGCCTGCATCCTGCGCGGCCCGATCATGCGGGCGCCGCGCGCATGATCAGATCCAGGCCGGTGTCGAACTGGACGAGGGTGTCGGAGCGCAGGAACGGCACGGCCGCAGCCAGATCGGGCAGCTGGTGGGCCGGGGGATTGAACGTCGAGGTGGGCGTGCCGGGCCGGCGGTCCCGGGCGACCGCGGCCGCCACGGCACGCGCCTCGGACAGGACGTGGCCCAGGCAGTAGAACAGCAGTGTCTGGTAAAGCGCGGTGGCCTCCTCGGGGCTCAGACCCATCCCGCGTAGCAGCCCGAGGGCGTGATTGGCGCGTGCCCAGTAGGCGCGGCCCCCCGGCGGCCGGCGCAGGATGACGGCAGCCATCGTCGGATGCCGCAACAGCGAGCGACGCAACTGGTGCAGGCTCGCGCGGAGGTCCGCCCGGGCATCGCCGGTCGCCGGCAGCGGCTCGTCGCCCTCGATCAGGATGTCGGCCAGCGCGTCGAGCAGTTCGTTCTTGGTGCGGAAGTGGCGGTAGAAGGCCGTCGGGTCGACATCGAGACGGCCGCCGAGTGCCCGCATGCTGAAGGCGTCCGCCCCGCCGATCCGCACGATCTCCATCGCCGCGTCAAGCAGGACCTCCCGGGACAGCGTGCCGCGAGGTGTGCGCTGTGGGGGAGCCGGTGCGCCCCTGCGTGGTGCCTGCTCATCGTCGTCCGCTGCTGTCACGAGCTCTGATCTTACCCATGCCCACGCCGTGGTCAACACCGTTGACGGCGCGGCGCGCCCATATTTGATCAAGGTGTGGGTGTGGACGAATCCGCGACCGTCGGGGCTGGTCGTGGGGGAGGGGTGCCATATCCGGGATGTACGCCGCCCCCGGTTGTCGGCCGGCGACATCCCGGCGCGATGCGGCCGGCCAGCTTCGTCGGTGGGATCTGTGGCGGTAGGCGGGATCCGTGGTGCAGGCGGATGGCGGCGGGGCTCCGTCGACGGTTCGGAGGACCAAGATAATCAACGGTGTTGACGAGCCGCCCTAACCCAATTTGATCTTGATCGTCCCCTCCAAAGCAAGATCAAATCGGAATAAAAGCTCCTCCGAGGAAGAACCTTTCAATGATCCCGGCTCTGTCGGGGCGGCTCAGTGGATCTCGGGTGGACGGCGCGGACGTGGCAGGCGCAGCGGCCTGGCCGGCCCTCGGACAGCGCGGCCTGGCCGGCCGGGAAGATGCCAGACCAGGTCGCCGGCGGTGCTGCTGTGCTCCGCCGGCGGTGCTGTGGCGAGAGGCTGCCCGCCGCGGTGCAGCGCGGCGGGCTCCCACGGCAGGCGCCCCCTCCCATCGGCCCAGACGGCCTGCAGGGCGGGAACGGCCGGACCGTCCGGGTCGCGGTAGAGGTGGTTCGCGCCGAGGAGCAGCTGGTCACTGGCCAGCGGGGTGATGGACCGTAGCTCGACGGTCAGCAGGGGTGCGAGGGTCAGCCGCTGGCCGGCGCTGAGGCGCTCGTGGTGACGCACCCGCTCCCCCAGCAGGTTGAGGATCCTGGCGGCCGACGTGCCGGGGAGGCCGCTGACGAGCAGTTCCGGGTGGTGATCGAAGGCGTGCAGCCCGATGGTGTAGGCGTACGGCGGATGCTCGGGGCCGTCGTCGAGCACGGACTGCACGGCCCACCCGTAACTGCGGATCGTGTCGGCGAGCCAGGCGTCCTGCTCGGCGATGAACGCGGCGATGGCGGCAGGGTCGTCGTCCGGAACGTCGCAACCGGGGCAGCAGGCACGGTCGTCGGGTCGATGGTGGTGGCCGGGGGTCATGGGTTCACCTCATCTGTGGGGTGGGTGAACCGTATGCGGGTCCCGGTGGGTGATCGGGCGGCCTGACCGGATCCGTGACTGTGGATCTTGGTGGGATCACAGTGATTGACGTGGGTGGTTGACATGCCCGGTCTCGGCCGCCCTACCCGCCGCGCGAGGCGGGTGCCGGCGGGCTCAGGTGGTGCCGGTGCTGCCGTCGGCGGCGTCGAGGTTGAGCGCGAGGCTGTTCATGCAGTAGCGCTGCCCGGTGGGGGCAGGTCCGTCGTCGAAGACGTGGCCGAGGTGGGAGTCGCAGCGGGCGCAGCGCACCTCGGTGCGGACCATGCCGTGCGCGCGGTCCTCGACGAGGGCGACGGCGTCGGGCGTGACGGGCTGGTAGAAGCTGGGCCAGCCCGACCCGGAGTCGTACTTCGTGTCGGAGGTGAACAGGGGCGCGTCGCAGGCGCCGCAGTGGTACGTGCCGTCTGCCTTGTTGTAGGTGTAGGCGCCGCTGAAGGGGGCCTCGGTGGCCGCCTGGCGCAGGATCGCGTAGCGGTCGGGGCCGAGCAGCTCGCGCCACTCGCTGTCGCTGCGGACGACCTTGTCGGTGGCCTGCTTGTCGCTCACGTCGTGTCCTTTCGGATACGGGTCAGTTCGGTGACGGCTCAGTGCATCGGTGACGGCTCAGTGCATGTCAACGCGACGTCGCGCCGGTTTGTTCTGTGTGGGTGTCGTCGCCACGGGCGTGATCGTCGTGGGTGCGGTCGTCGTTGTGCTCGCGGCGGGCGGTGCGCAGTGTGGCGGCGGCGAGCGCGGCTCCGCTGGCGGCCGCGGCGGTCATGAGAGTTCCGCCGGCGGGCGGGAGATGGCGGTGGGCGACGGCGTGGGCGAACGCCGCGGTGTCGGCGGTGTCGGCGCACATGCCGGCGACGAGCCAGGCCTGGGTGGGTCGATGGGTCGCATGTGCGTGCAGGAGGCCGACGCCGAGGGCGAGGTCCCGGATCCCGGCGATACGCGCGAGCCAGGCAATTTTCTCAGCTGTCACACGGTCGACGCCTGCGAGGCGGATGATCGGGACGGGCCTGGTGATGGCGGTGAGTCCGACGGCGGAGCGTGCGATGCCGTTCAGCAGGATCTGGGCCCGACTGGTCACCCGGCGTGTATCCTTTGCGGTCGAGGGAACACGTACTGTGATCACGATCTCGTTACCTGGCCTTCCGGGGTGGGAACGACTTCGCTTGTTCGTACGTTGGACTCGGTTGAGGTCAACACGCCACGACGCTCTGAGGAGTCATATGGGCGAGCGCATTCTGCGGGGCAGCCGTCTCGGTGCAGTGTCCTACGAGACTGACCGCAGCACGGAGCTTGCCCCGCGGCAGACAGCGTCGTACGACTGCCCGAACGGGCACCAGTTCACCATGCCGTTCGCGGCCGAGGCCGAGGTGCCGTCGGTGTGGGAGTGCCGGGTGTGCGGGGCGGCTTCGGTGATCGTGGACGGTGAGCGGCCCGAGCCGAAGAAGAGCAAGCCGCCGCGGACCCACTGGGACATGCTGATGGAGCGTCGGACGACGGACGATCTGGAAGAAGTCCTGGCTGAGCGGCTCGCGGTGCTGCGGGGCACCGGGGCGGACCGCAGGTCCGCCTAGGGAAGTACTGCCGATGGTGGCAAGGCCCTGACGGGCCTGCCGCGCCTGGTCGGGCGTGATCTCGATCAGGCGTCGTCGGTCAGGCTCGTCGACATGCGTCGGGGGGCGACAACGGTACCGTTGTCGCCCCCCGACGCATGTCGGGGGGCGACCGGTGGTTCAGGAGCGCCCGGCAGGGGCGTTCGTCGGCGGTTGACCGGTCTCGGCGGCCGGGGTGGACGCGGGGTCGCCGAGAC
>NZ_JBFLUG010000340.1:0-2143 GCF_041008525.1 Parafrankia sp. FMc2
CAGCCACACCCCCCGCCCCTGGACCCCCGAAGCCGTCGCACGCATCCTGACCAACCCCGTCTACACCGGGTCCACCGTCTGGGGCCGCACCATCGCCGGCCGCCCGGTCCCCCCAGAGGAATGGGTCATCTGCCCCGACGCCCACGAACCGATCATCGACGGACGGACGTTCTTCGACGCGCAGCTCCTCGCGCCACGCGGCACCGGAATCATCAGCTCGCAGTTCCCCGCCTGGACGTTCTCCAGCTCTGAAGTTCCTTCCACCGGCACCAACTCCATCTCCGTATCTGACCGTTCGATGGCCTGTCGAGACAAAGACGACGATGCATCCCACTGAGCCCTCGGAGAAAGATCCGGATGGGAATGGTCACCAGCGTTCAACTCCACCCTCACCCGAAAGAGCTGACAAACCTTCACCCGATGGCTTTCCGCATCGCGACCCTGGACACACCCATAGGGCAGCTCACGGCGCGAGCGATCCGACGACCCCATTCATTCGCTCTCCGGAAAAGACATCGGCCGACCCGTCAGCGCCGCCGCACGCGGAGGCACTAGCTGAGCTCGAACTCAGACCCGGGATCGTTCCCGGCCAACCAATCGACGAGAGAATTCCAGAAAATCCGAACCCGACCCCTAAATTTGCCTGCAGGAGGACGCGTCCCGGACTTGAACAGTTTCCCTGCCCCCCGGTACATCATCCAGATGTCGCCGGAGCTAGCATTCATTTGCCCGATGCTGATACCGCTCCCTGCCCACTCGGAAGCGGCTGCCCGAATCTCCAGCCTGCAGCACCCTTCCCATCACCGCCCCTTTCCAACAGGGAAACTGATTACGCCCCCCGCCTTCCTGATGTAGTCGTCCCCGACGGGCCACCCGCTCTCACCCCAGGTCTAGCTGCCGTCCTGCTACGCCTGCTCCGCCGCTACACAAACGCACAGCCCTCACCCGACAACACGATCTATGAAAATCCACCGCACGACGACAAGGAAACTGAACGAAAGGCTTCCTGAGTTGATCAGATTCGCCTTCTGTGGCCGGGTGTCCACCGAGGACCAGCAGGACCCCGAATCCTCCCGCGCCTGGCAACTCGCCCGCGCCCACGCTCTCATCGACCCGCACGGGGAGATCGTCACCGAGTACTTCGACATCGGCCACTCACGCTCGATCCCCTGGAAGCGCCGCCCACAGGCCGCTCTTCTCCTCGCCGCACTACGCGACCCCGACCGCGGCTTCGACGCGGTCGTGATCGGGGAGCCGCACCGGGCGTTCTACGGCAACCAGTACAGCCTCGTGCACCCCGTCTTCGAACACTACGGCGTCGTCCTGTGGGTGCCCGAGGTCGGCGGCCCCATCGACCCCGCGTCGGAAGCCCATGATCTGATCATGTCGGTGTTCGGGGGTATGTCGAAAGGCGAACGGAACCGGATCAAGATCCGGGTACGGACCGCCATGGCAGCCCAGGCCAAGACCGAAGGACGCTACCTCGGTGGACGGCCACCCTACGGCTACCGCATCGCCGACGCCGGCCCCCACCCCAACCCGGCCAAAGCAGCCGACGGCAAGCGCCTACATGTCCTCGAACCCGACCCGGTCGCTAGTCCGGTCGTGGCCAGGGTCTTCCGCGAATACGCTGCGGGCAAGGGTCTCTACGCGATCGCCGAAGGACTCACCGGCGGCGGCATCCCCAGCCCGTCAGCCCACGACCCGATTCGTAACCCCCATCGCACCGGTATCGCATGGTCCAAAGCCGCGCTGCGCGCCATCCTGACCAACCCCCGGTACACCGGCCGGCAGGTCTGGAACCGCCAACGCAAAGACGAAATCCTCCTCGACGTCGAGGACGTCGCCCTCGGCTATGAGACCCGGATGCGGTGGAACGCCCCGGACGTCTGGATCTACTCGACAGCCGTCGTCCACCAGCCGCTCATCGACGACGAGACCTTCGCCCAGGTCCAAGCCCGCCTCGCTGCCAAGAAACTCGACCCCAGCGGCCCTCGCGAACCCAAACGCACCCGCCACCCCTACCAGCTGCGCGGCCGGATGCGCTGCGGAATCTGCCAGCGGCGGATGCAGGGCAGCTGGAACAACGGCAAGGCCCACTACCGCTGCGTCTACCCCGACCAGTACGCACTGGCCAACCACG
>NZ_JBFLUG010000341.1:0-2137 GCF_041008525.1 Parafrankia sp. FMc2
TCCTCGACGCCGCATGCAACAATCGCACCTGCGAAGTGCCCTCTCGATCTGGCGGACGGAAGCCTAGAGAACTCCCATCCTCCCAGCTCAGAGGGCACTTCCGCGTTCAGGGACCCCAACAGACAGCCATAAACACCGGTGCATCCAGGCTGAGGATGCTCGGACAGCATTCACGCGGAACCAGGTGGACGACGGCGCCGCGCGACGGTCATCTCGACGAACGGTCACGGCATGTCGGATCATGGTGGTATGAGTCGTCGGTCAGTGGTGAAGCGCTTTCGTCTTCGTGCGTGGCATTCCGGATCGGCCGGGGAGGGGATGTCGACCGCTGTCGTCCGTCCGGACACTTTTCTGGATCAGCGAGATTTCGTCCTGCGGTGCACCGACTGCCGGGAACGGCTTGTCTACCGGGTCTACGGCGTTGGCGAGACGATCCGGTGGCGTTTGTTGTGGCTGGCTACCGGGCTGCTCGGGCTTGCTGTTGGCGGTGTGGCGATATGGATCGGGGTGAGCGGTCAGATGGGCGCGGACAGCCTGCCGGCGTCCCGCCTGCTGGTCCTGCTGGTCGCGACTCCGATCACTGCGTTCGGATTTGTGCGCTGGTCGAACGAGTCCGGTGTACGGGGGCCGGGGGTGCCTACGTGGACGATCTGGAATGGTCCGCACGAGGTGTCGATCGGCGATGTCCCCACCGGCAGCCTGCTGGTCTGTGAGCACTGCGACCACAGCGTGCCACTCGGCTTCGGTCCGCAGGCCTACTACGAAGCCAAACGACGTCTGGCGGAGCACCCCTGCCCGGGGCTCGGGGCCGAACCGGGCAGGAAGAACCGATAGCGGCACCGCCGCGCGGTCCGTGATCCCCCTTCGCCGCACGCAAACGGTCGAGTTGCCCGCCGCACAGCACGAGGCGCTCGCCGCCTCCATCCACCCGCAGTAACGGTGATCTCGGTCAGTAGCCGCGGGCGCTCGGGCGGCCCTGGGCGCCGTCGACGGCGATGTCGGCTCCGTTCACCCAGCTGGCCCGGTCGGACAACAGGAAGGTCACAACGTCCGCGACCTCCTCGGCGGTGCCCAGTCGGCCGGCGGGGAGATCCCGCTCCAGAAACGTGTCGAAGTCCGCCGGGTGCTGGCGGGCGTAGTTCTCCCAGCCGCCGCTGGGGAAGAGGATCGACCCGGGGCTCACCGCGTTGACCCGCACGTTGAACGGTGCCAGTTCCCGGGCGAAGGCCGCCGCCAGGTAGATCTCCGCGGCCTTGGCCGCCCCGTACTGCGCCCGTGGTGACGGCTTCGAACCCGTGATCGACGAGACGATGACGACCGACCCGCCGCCGCTCTTCTTCATGTGCGGGACGGCGGTGCGGATCGCCCGGACGGCGTGGCCGGCGTTGAGCTCGAACGTCTGTGCCCAGTCCTGGGGGGGTGGAGTCGAGAAGATCCCCTCCGACGGTGCCGCCAACGTTCGCGACCAGCAGGTCGACGCCCCCGAAGTACTCGGCCGCGGCATCGACGAAACGTTCGACGTCACCGGGTCTGGTCACGTCAGCCGTCAGACCGAAGACGTCGGGGTCGGCCAGGTGGAGATCCGCCGCGGCCTGGGCCAGGGTGTCGGAGTCGCGTCCGCAGATTCCGATTCGGGCGCCCTCGGCTGCCAGGCGGGACGCGATCGCCCGTCCGATGCCGCGGGAACCCCCGGTGACGAGCGCGACCTTGCCGCTCAGATGAAGATCCACTGGAGTGTGTCCGCCTGTCGACTGCGCGCCGCCGAACCGGCGCCGGTTTCGGGACGGCCTGCTGCGCGCCGCGAAGCGTGCGGGCAAGGTTGGCCCGGCGCTCCCGCAGGTCTCGGACGGACGACACCCGCCTGCTGGGCGAAGGTTCGTGCCTTCTCGGGCCTGGCGAGCGCCGTGTAGGACGTGCCGGCGTAGAACGGCAGGTAACGATAGTCGAAGGAGAAGATGCTGCGCGACGTCTTTTCCGCCACCGGCTCGGAGGAGTCCTCCGAACGGGCGACGGAGCCTGTCAATCCCGATGAGACATCAGGCTGCTTGGTTTGTGGGTAGCGCCTCCTCGGTCTCGATGATCGCTGGGGGCTGGTTGATCCACGCCTTGGTCGGCAGCGCGGGCGGGGCCGGTCGGC
>NZ_JBFLUG010000342.1:0-2135 GCF_041008525.1 Parafrankia sp. FMc2
AACGTCAGATGTACGGCCGCGCCGAGCCCGATCTGCTCCGCAAGCGCGTCCTCCTCGACCGATAGAGATCATCACACCCTCCTTCACGGAATTTGCGCCAGAGCCACTTTTTCATGGCCATGGACAGGGTGGGTCCTGGTCACGTCTGGGGCGTCGCAGAATCGCCGGAACCGAGTCGGTTTTAAACTGAAGGCAGCGGATGTATCCATACGGCGCGGGTCGCAGAGATCGTCAGAGTTGAGTCCGACTGAAACCTGCGGGTATTCCTATGTGAAGTCCTGCCGGCCAGGTCGCAGGGATCGCTCGAACCGAGGCGGGCTGAGGCGAGGGCGGAGCATCATCGCGATTCCGACTGCCGGGCTTGTCGCGGGTGGAGAAGTGAGGAAGTTGGCCGGTCAGTCTGTCTTCCGGCGGCTGGGGCGCGGGTGGCCGGGGGCGCCGCGGCCTCTGCGGTTCTCCTGCCAGTGGCGGGCGGTGGCCACGCGCCAGCGTTTGCGGTCGGCGAGCATCTCGTCGGGTTCGCACAGCAGGCCGCCGCTGGCGTACTTGCGCAGGGTGGCCACCGCGATCGGCTTGCCGGTCATCGCGGTGATGAGGTCGGCGAACTCCTGATAGCCGATCAGGCGGTCGGCGGGCCAGTCGAGAGGGCTGTCCGCGGACCCGGTGGGGTCGTCACCGGGCGCGTCGAAGGTCTCCACCCTGCACAGGATGCCGCGCGGCGCGAGATGCAGGGGCGCCGGTGGCTCTGCGGGCAACCAGCGTCTCCCACGCGGGTCGGGAACCCGGGCGCAGGGTGAGGTTGCCCGGCTGATTGTCCGAGGCCCGGGCAGCAGGTTGCCCGGAGCCGGCGGAGCGGGGAGCACGTGGTGTTGCCCCTGGTCAGGGGCTGGTTGCCCGGCTGTGGGGGCAATGGGGTCGGCAAGTTCGGGTTCGACGGTGGCTGCGATCGCACTCGAGATCGGAGACGCCGTGTCCTCTGTTCGTGTTCCGTCCGCGCCCGGCAGCCCGTCCATCGTGTCCCGGCGGGTCGTGGTCTTCGACCTGCTCGACGCCGAGTGGAGCAGGATCGTCGAGAGTTCCCGGCTGTGCGCGGCCACCATCCGGTGGGCGCGGGTCGACCCGGATCTGGCCGGGCTGGAAGACCCGCGGGAGTTGCTCGCGGCCGCGCAGGACATGACGGACCAGGTCCGTCTCGCCAGGGTCGTGCGCGCTCTGGTGCGGGTCGCCTCCGAGGACCCCGGCGAGGCCGACCAGGCCGGAGCGGCCGACCAGACCGAGGAGGCCGGCGACGCCGGAGGAACAGGCGGGGCCAGGCCTGACCCACCGGGTGTCGAGGCCGGCGCTCAGGAGCGGCAGCTGGCCGCCCAGGTGCTGGTGCATGCCCTGCTGCCCGCGCTCAAGGCGCTGTGCGCGCGTACCTGGTGGATGCCGCGCCATCCCGACGGGGGCAGCATGTGGCTGCTGGCCGACCACGAGGAGCGGGCCTCGGTCGCCCTGGAGCTTCTGCTGGCCAGCATCCGGGGGTACCGCTGGCGGGCCCGGCGCGGGCCGGTGAACCTGGGGCTGCTCAGCGACGTCCGTACGCGGCTGGTCCGTCTGGTCGCCGCCGCGCGGGAGGCCGACCGGCCGGTGCACTTCCACGCCGACCTGGACGTGGTGGCCGGCGCCCGTCGAGGACTGGTGGACGAGCACGCCTTCTACGCCGAGGCGCTGATCGGCCTGCTGCGGTGGGCACGTGACAGCCAGGTGCTGACCGCGGACGCGGTGCGCCTGGTGGCGGTGACCCGGCTCGATGACCGGACTCCCGACGAGCTGGCGGCCGAGCAGGGGGCGCGGGCGCACACCGTGCGGCGCCGCCGCCAGCGCGCCGAGGCGACACTCGCGTCCGCCGCACGGGCCGCGGGTCGCTGGCCGCTGCCCGAACCCGTCTGGGCCTGACCGTCCCCGGCACGGCCACTGGCGACATCCCGACAGTTCGTACCTACAAGCCCGTTTCCCTCGGGTACAGCTTAGCTTGTTGTTTAACTTGTCTGTCCTTCAGGTCCTGCGGCTGTTGACCTGTCCGTGGCCTTCCCGACTGGTTGGATGATCGCCTGTCGTCGGTTGGCGCGGCCGGGTGGGCGTCCGGGGCCGGG
>NZ_JBFLUG010000343.1:0-2129 GCF_041008525.1 Parafrankia sp. FMc2
CGCGGACACCGCGAACAACCGGATCCGCCGTGTCACCCCCGACGGGACCATCACCACCCTGGCCGGAACGGACGGTGAGGGTTCCGCGGGCGACGGCGGGCCGGCCGGCTCGGCGGCCCTCGACGGGCCCTTCGGCATGGTCGCCGACTGGGCCGGCAACATCTACGTCGCCGACTTCGGCAACAACCGGATCCGGCGGATCTCGGTGGACGGCACCATCGTCACGATCGCCGGGACCGGCGTGGAGGGTTTCGCCGGCGACGGCGGGCCGGCGACTCAGGCTCAGCTGAGCCACCCCTCGGCGCTGGCGCTCGACCCGGCCGGCAACATTCTCATCGCCGACACCTTCAACCAGCGGATCCGCCGGATCGACCCGGCCGGGATCATCACCACGGTCGCCGGCAACGGCGAGCACGCGTTCGGCGGTGACGGGGGCCGGGCCACCGACGCCGCGCTGTGGTACCCGGGCGGGGTCGCCGCCGGCCGCGACGGCACCGTGTTCATCGCGGACACCGCGAACAACCGGATCCGCCGTGTCACCCCCGACGGGACCATCACCACCCTGGCCGGAACGGACGGTGAGGGTTCCGCGGGCGACGGCGGCCCGGCCTCCAAGGCACTGCTGGCGTTCCCGATCAGCGTGGCGCTGGACCACTTCGGCCGGCTCTACATCGCCGACTCGGACAACAACCGGATCCGCCGGATCGGGCTGGACGGGGTGATCGAGACGGTGGCCGGCACCGGCCGGCCGGGCTACTCCGGCGACGGCGGGCCCGCCACCGAGGCCACCCTGCGCTCCCCGCGGGGGGTCGCGCTCGACGCCCGCGACGTCCTGTACATCACCGACCGCACCAACCGGCGGATCCGCCGGGTCGACGCCGACGGTGTGATCACCACGGTCGCGGGCACCGCCCGGCCGGGCAAGCGCGACGACATCGACCCTACGGCGATCAGCCCCGACGGTCCCGTCGCGCTCGACCCGACCGGGGACCTGTTCGTCACCGACCGCCGCCGCAATCTGGTGCTGCACGTGCACCTGACCGGGCCCGGCTGACCCGGCGCCGTACCTGCGCCGCCGCCCAGGCGGTGCGGCGGGCGGCGGCACCGGACAGCGGGAGCAGGCGGGCGCGGTGGGAGCGCTCCGAGGATCATGACGAGACGATCGACGAGACGATCGAGGAGATCGAGGACGGGAGGTGAGCGGTGCCGGTTGTCGACCGCGGGCGCGTGGCCGCCGCCCTGCCGGGCTACGGGATCGGCGGCGAGCTGGGGTCGGGGGCCTTCGGGCTGGTCCTCGCGGGCTACCACCAGGAACTCGACCGCCCCGTCGCCGTCAAGGTCCTCACCAGCCCGGACCCGGGCGCGGCGGTGGACTTCCGCACCGAGGCCCGCCTGCTCAGCCGGCTCGACCACCCGCACATCGTGCGGACCTACGACTGTGTCGTGCGCGGCGACCTGTGCCTGCTGGTGATGGAGCTGCTCTCCGGCGGCACGTTGGCGCACCGGGCGCTGCGCCCGGAGGCGGCCTGCGCGGTCGGCCTCGCGGTGGCCGACGCCCTCACGCACGCCCACGCGCACGGGGTGCTGCACCGCGACATCAAACCGGCCAACATCCTCTTCACCCGGGACGGGCAGCCCAAGCTCACCGACTTCGGGATCTCCAAGGTCTTCGAGGGGTCGGCGTCCACCGCCAGCCGGGTGGTGGGGACCCCGCGCTACATGGCACCGGAGCAGATCACCGGCCAGCGGCTCGGCCCCGCGACCGACCTGTACGCGCTCGGGGTCGTGCTCTACGAGCTGTTCACCGGCACCCGGCTGGCGCCGCCCGAGCTGCCGCTGCCGGTGCTGCTGCGTCACCACACCGAGGTCGTTCCGCCGCCCCCGCCGGGCGTACCGGCCCCGCTGGGGGCACTGCTGCTGCGCTGCCTGGCCAAGCGGCCCGAGGATCGGCCGGCTGGGGCCCGGATGTTCGCCTTCGAGCTGGCCAGGGCCGCCACCAGTGTGTTCGGCCGGCACTGGCTCGACCGGGCCGGTCTCCCCGTCCACCTCGGGGCGGACGTCCGTGCGCTCACCACCCGGCGCCTGCCCCGCCTGCCCCGCCCCCAGGACCGGTCCGCGCTCCCCGCGGC
>NZ_JBFLUG010000344.1:0-2116 GCF_041008525.1 Parafrankia sp. FMc2
ACCCATCCGCAACATCAAAATCGGCGACCGCGTCCTCGCCACCAACCCCGACACCGGCCGCACCGAACCCCACACCGTCACCCACCTCATCGTCGGCACCGGCGACAAACACCTCGTCGACATCTCCATCACCACCACTCGCGACTACCATCGCACCCAGACCGTCTACAACCTCACCGTCGACACCCTCCACACGTACTATGTGTTGGCAGGCCACAGCCCCGTACTCGTCCACAACGCCGACCCTTCGTGCGGGCCCGAGGTTTGGACCGATGCAGCTTGGCAGCACATTCTTGATCGCCATCGTCCGGAAGGGTCAGATGTCGACAGCCGAGCAGGTATCTTCACCGGTAAATCAAAAATGGTTCGTCAGCGTATCCTGGAAACCCTCAATCGAGCACAGTCTCGACCGAATTCAAATGATCCAAAAACAGGAAGGCCGCGACCCGGAAGAGTCTACGAGTGGGACTTCGGGAATCCGGTGGGAGTCGCCGGGCCCGCGAACGGCGGAAAGGATCTTACGAGTATCCGCGTAGTCCTTGTTGAGGGTAAGATCGTAACGGCGTTCCCGTTCTAGTATAGGGAAAATTTGAAACTAGATGATTGACCTACGCCTCTCGATTCCAGAGCGCAGTTCGTCCCTGTATAGAAGTTGGGAGCGGGCGCGCCAAGAGGATCCGAAAGCCATCGGCGAGACCGAACTTCAATACTATCTCTTCTATGTGCACATCGTATTTGCGCTAGACGGCGTAGAGTTCATCTCTACGGACGAGGTCGTTACTCTTGTCGACTTCATGCAAGAGGTTTCCTGGGTAGCCGAAAACATCGCCTCCCATCGTGACGCATCAATCGGATTCACCGAGCATGCCGACACCGTCAGTTTTCGATGGACCAAAGGTGGCATCCATGTAAGCGCACCCCGAGCGCCTGGCGGAATTTACGTGAACCCGGACAATCTCATGAAAACACTTCACGCCTTTCTGGAAAATGCAATTGCATGCCTTGCTCGGGAGATTCCTGGTATAGAGGATAATCCGACTATTCGTGCGGTGAGGCACCCTCAGAGTTGATCAGGATTGGAGAAGTGAACCGCCAGCACGGCCAGGTGAAAACTTATCTTTGCACGTGCGCGGGGTGAACCGCCCCGGGTTCGTTGGCGGCCAGGCCAGTGTCTTGTGATTACGTTTTCTTTACGTAAGCAGGTCGCCAGATAGAATGATCTTGTGGAGTTGAGGGATGCGGAACGGGCAGAACTGTCCGTGCTGATCAACAGCCGGGATGTTCCGGCGAACGTGGGCACACGGGCGCGGTTAGTGTTGTGACATGCCGAGAACACGCCGAAGGCGCGGATCGCGCAGCTGGCGGGGGTGTCACGGCCGATGGTGGACCTGTGGCTGCGCCGCTACGAGCAGGCGGGGGCGCGGCGAGCCTGGTCGACCGGCCCCGAGGGGCACCGCGGGAGCAGGTCCCCGCCGCGGTACGAGCCCGGATCGTGGCGTTGACCCGCCCGACACCGCCGGCGGAGACCGGGCTGTCGCACTGGTCGACCAGGGAGATGGCCCGCTACATCGGCCACACCGGACCGACACCGGTGTCCTGGCACTACGTGGCACGGGTGTGGCGGGAAGAAGGGCTGCGCCCACACCAGTCCGGCACGTTCACGCTGTCCAGCGATCCGGACTTCGCCGTCAAGGTCGCCGACATCGTCGGGCTCTACCTGCACCCACCCGGCGGCGCGGTCGTGCTCTGCATTGATGAGAAGACCCAGGTCCAAGCCCTGGACCGCACCCAGCCACTACTCCCGATCAGCTTCGGACGCACCGAGAAACGCACCCACGACTACGTCCGCCACGGCACCACGAACCTGTTCGCGGCCCTCAACACCGGCACCGGGGAAGTCCTCGCCGCCTGCCACCCCCGCCGTGACGGCGCCGCGTTCCTCGCGTTCCTGAAAGACGCGGTCACCCCGCACGACGGCCGCCAATTCCATGTCATCCTGGACAACCTGTCCACCCACACCACCCCCGACGTGACCGCCTGGCTGGATGCCAACCCGCACGTCCACTTCCACTTCACCCCCGTCGGCTCGTCCTGGATCAACCAGATCGAGACCTGG
>NZ_JBFLUG010000345.1:0-2091 GCF_041008525.1 Parafrankia sp. FMc2
AGAAGATCCTCCACTTCATCGAGGTCCACGACCGGACCGCCAAGCCCTACCGCTGGACCTACACCGGCGAACCCCTCAAAGCCGCCTGACGACAACCCCAGCAAGACTTACGCGGAGCTGCACTAGGGCCCTTGCCAGTACTAGCCGGCCCTGGTCGTGGTGTCCGGCGGTGGCCAGCGTGCCCGCCAGCGTGGTGAGGGCCTGTGCCTGTCGGGCGGGGTTGGTGATGGTGCGGGCGAGGGTTTCGGCCCGGTCGTGGTGTCCGGCGGTGGCCAGGGCGCCCGCCAGCGTGGTGAGGGCCTGCGCCTGTCGGTCGGGGTTGGTGATGGTGCGGGCGAGGGTTTCGGCCCGGTCGTGGTGTCCGGCGGTGGCCAGCGTGCCCACCAGCGTGGTGAGGGCCTGTGCCTGCAGGGCGGGGTTGGTGATGGTGCGGGCGAGGGTTTCGGCCCGGTCGTGGTGTCCGGCGGTGGCCAGCGTGCCCACCAGCGTGGTGAGGGCCTGTGCCTGTCGGTAGGGGTCGGTGATGGTGCGGGCGAGGGTTTCGGCCCGGTTGAGGTTGCCGAGGGTGGCCCATACCGCGGGGAGTTGCATGGGGATGTTGGCGTTGCGTTCGGTGAGGGTGTCGCGGTGTAGGGCGAAAAGAGCGAGGGCGTTCAGGTCAGACTCGTCTTGGTCGAGGATGGCGTGTTGGGTGGTGCGGATTTCGGTGAGGGCGGTGGTGTCGCCGCCGGTGATGTCGAGCATTCGGTCGTGACGTGCCCGGTCGGTAGCGAATTCGATCATGCGGGGGGTGTTGCCGGTGGCGTGGAGCATCTGGTGGTAGCCGCGGAGGAGGTATTCGGGGGTGCCTGTCGGCCAGTGTCGGGTGCGGTAGCGGTCGGCCCAGGTGTGGATCTGCTGCCGATAGTCGTCGAGGGCTCGTGTGCCGAGTTCGTCGATTGCGATCATGCGGATTTCTTCGTGGCCGAGGAGGTACAGGTCGGGGGCTTGTCCTGGCTGGTATCGGCTGCCGCGCAGGGTGAAGCTGCGTCCGGCGACGGTGCCGAGGAGCCGTTCGACCTTTCGGCGGGATTGGTTGGTGAGTTCGGCGAGGTCGGGTCCGCTCAGTCCACCGCCGGCGGCGGTGAGTAGGCCAAGGAGCTGGCGACCAGCAGGTGGGCCGTGGAGGAGTGCGTCCAGTTCCCGTTCCATGTCGCCGCGGATGACCGCCGCATAGCCGGATGCGGCGAGCGTGCGCGTCATGGCCGGGTCGCGGAGGGGATGGTGGTCGGGCACGTCGGGGGGGATAGGCGGGTTGACCCGCCCGGCAACAAGAATCCGCATGCCTGCCGGGGGAACGGTGGGGAGGAGCGCGGCGATGCTGTGTCCGGTCGGCCCGTTGACCCCCTCGTCTTCATCGAGCCCGTCGACGACGAGGACCAGTCGCTCACCGTGGGCGTGGCAGCGCTCGGCGGCGTCGGTGAGTAGGCCGAGGAACTGGGTGTCGCGGGTGGTGTCGGTCAGCGGGGGGAGCGCTTCACCGAGCAGGTCGCAGAGCTGTTCGATGACCAGGTCGGTGAAGGCGATCCGGTCGTTCTGGCTGGCGTAGCGGGCGGTGATGAAGAACGACACGACCCGCACCCCGGCCGGGGGGTACAGAACAAACCAGGACATCAGCGCGGACTTCCCGGCCCAGGCCGGTGCCCGCCACCAGATGTAGCCGGCCCCGGGTTGCTGGCACCAGGCCGCCAGCTCGGCGAGTTCCTCATCCCGACCGACGAGTTCTGGTGGTGCGATGCGGCGGACCTGTTCCCGGTAGGCCGAACGCACCTTCCCCGGTGGTGGGCTGGAGAAGTTGTTTTGGATCATGTCGCCGTGGAGGGTGCCGGCGGCTTGCCCGTGGGAGGCGTTTGCGGTGTTGGTCGTGTGCGAGGTTCCGGGGTGGGGCCGGTCGCCGCGGAACGGTGGGGTCATGCGCCGGAGCCGCCCCGGTTCTGGATCATGTTGCCGTGGACGATGCCAGCGGCCTGCCCGCCCGGTGCGGTGACATTCCCGATCTGCACACCGCCGGATACGGGGGGTGGATCGGGGGGGTCCGCGCTGTCGGGAGGT
>NZ_JBFLUG010000346.1:0-2086 GCF_041008525.1 Parafrankia sp. FMc2
CCTACGACTTCGGCGACGACTGGGATCACGAGATCGTCCTGGAAAAGATCCTCGAGCCCGACCCGTCGGTCCGCTATCCGCGCTGCACCGGCGGGCGCCGCGCGGCCCCGCCGGAGGACTGCGGCGGCATCTGGGGCTACGAGGCGCTCCTGGAGATCCTCGGCGACCCCAGCCATCCCGAGCACGACGAGCGGCTGGAATGGCTGGGCCTCGGCAGCGCGGCCGACCTCGACCCCACCGCGTTCGACCCTCAGGGGGTGACAGCCGCGCTGTCCCGGCTCCGCTGACGGCGGCGCGACGGCTCGTCTGACAGAAGACCGTCACCGAAAGAGGACTGACGTCAGATGCCGTTCGGAGACGATCAACAGCCTGTCGGTGCATTCCCGGCGGGCGGTGCCGACCCAGCGTTCCGCGACCGCGTTCGCCTGCGGCGACTGCGGTGATGTGCGCACCACATCGATACCGGCCCCGGCGAAGACAGCGTCGAAGGAAGCCGTGCATGTCGTGTCGCGGTCACGGAGGAGGAACCGGAACCGGTGGCCACGTTCGTCGAGATCCATCAGCAGGTTCCGCGCCTGCTGGGTGACCCGCGCCGCGGTCGGATGCTTCGTGACCCCGAGGACGTGAACACGGCGGGTGGCGTGCTCGACGACGAAGAACACGTAGATCCGTTGCAGGAACACGGTGTCCACGGTGGAGAAGTCGCAGGCCAGCAGGCCGGAGGCCTGCGCGGACAGGAACGTGCGCCAGGAGGTGTCGGCTTGCCGGGGTGCGGGGTCGATGCCGGCGCGGTGCAGGATCCGCCAGACGGTGGCGACCCCGACTGGGTAGCCCAGTCCGACGAGCTCGTCGTGGATCCGGCGGTGGCCCCAGGTCGGGTTCTCCTGCGCGAGGCGCAGGACCAGCTCGCGGATCTCCCGGCGGATCGGCACCGACACCGTCCGGGTGTCTTGCGCGGATAGGTCCGTTTTCGTGCGAGGAGGTCACGGTGCCACCGCAACACGGTGGCCGGGGTGACGACGAACGAACCCCGGCGGGCCCGGGGCAGGAGCCTGGACAGGGCTGCGAGGATCACCCGATTCGCCGGTTCCAGCGTCGGACGGTTCACCTGCCGGCGTAACACCGCCACCTGATGTCGCAGGACGAGGAGCTCCACGTCCTTCGCGGTGTCCCCACGCATCCGGAGCAACATCAGCCCGAGAGTGTTGCGTGTCAGGGCGTAGAGCAGCGATCACACCATCACCATCCAGCCTGCCCGACACAGGCCCAGTCCGGCAGGCAAACGGGCAGGTCACCGCCCAAATCGGGGTTCTGGAGCCCCACACGCTGCAGACACCACGCCGGTCGTGCCACGGTTCCTCGGGCAGTGAGGCAGGCGAGGCTTCCGGTTCGCCGAGGCAGGTTTGGGCTGCAGCTGCGGGGCATACCGATCGAAAAAATCCCTGATGGGGGAGGTCCGTCATGGCACATGTTTCCGCTCAGGCCTGTCGCCGGTGGTCGTCGGCTGCGAGCGTTCCGCCTCTGTCCTCGCGGAGATCCCTGGATGCCTCCGGCCCTTCTTTCGCCGGCCTCTTCTTCGGTTTCCCCGGCGTCTGCGCCGTCCTGTCCGACTGTCGACGCGACGCCGTTCGAGCGGGCGAACGTTCCGGGGTCCGGGGCGGACTGGCAGACAGCGAACGACGGCGCGTGGGGTCGGGTTACGGGGGCCAGTATGCCGGGGCGGATCGAGATGACGGGGTCTAGTACTCGGGCGAAATCCTCAGCCTCATGTGTGCGCTTCCTGCGGCGTAATCGCACCTACGGCTGCCTGCTGGGGCTGTCCGCCGCGTTCATCGGCAGCGGAGCAGTACTTGCTTTCGCGTTCGGGCGAGGCTGGGCAGGCGGAGTGGTGGTGGGCGCGGCAGTGCTGCCGCTCGTGGTGACCAGGCTGGTCCCGCTGCGGCGTCGGTATTGTCTCAGGGGGTCTGTTGCGTCGACGAAGTCCGCTGCCTCGACGACCTCTACCAGGCATGATCGAGTCATGCGTCGACGTCGTGTCCGGCCACCGGCTCCGACATCAGAGTTCGCCGGGTTCCGGTTCCCACCC
>NZ_JBFLUG010000347.1:0-2050 GCF_041008525.1 Parafrankia sp. FMc2
CCTTTGCCCGCGACACGTGGTCCAGCCGTGCCCGCGCTCCCACACACCGCCCTCTACCAGGACCGATCAGCCGAACCTCACAGAGCGGGCCGATCCCATCAAATCGCGTCCCTGCAAGAGCCCTGGGGGGCACCCGGCGTGGCCGTGGACTGGTCGCGCTCGTCCGGCTGGACGTTCTCCTTTCGCCGAGACCCTCTGGTCTGTCGAGCTGGGTCCTCTGGCGCTGAACGGAATACTCGATGATCGCGGACTCCCGCACGAAGCCGCCGGAGTCCGTCGACGACGTTCTGCGGCAACTCGAACGTAGCGGACTCGTGGAATCGATAGCGGCACTCCGCGTGCTGTAGCTGCGTTGAGGCTGGTACACGGATGCCCGACCTACGGGCTGGCGACGACGTGCAGACGACCCCGCCGCGCAAACACCGACGTGCCACGCCACGTCTCCCGAGCACCTCGATGCTCTTTCCACCCGCAGTGCGGGTGACCTCGCCTCCGACTTTTGTTGATCGCGCGCATAGCAGGATGGGACAATTGCTACTTGCTCCGGGGTGGGGGTGGCGTTGTTCCTTGTCTGGGACAATCGGCCCCAGCTGCTTTCGGTTCTTATCCGCGCTCCGGCGCGTCGCTTCAGTAGTTCACGCGACCTCGGTACCGTCCGCGCCTGGCGGATGCCCTGCGCTCGCATCCTGTTCCGTGAGTCATTTTCCGGAATTAAGGAATGGATATATGGAACTCCGTGTACGGCGGCACCTCATGCTACTGGTAGTGGTGCTGCTGGCTAGTTTTTCCTTCATTGTGCCGGCGCTGGCCGAAACGACCCCCACCCGGACGGCCATGGCCGGCTTCGGTGGCCGTCCAGTCAATGGGCCAGCCGCGAAGCACCTCAAGGTCAACACCTACAACCTATATCTCGGCGCCGACCTCTCCCCGGTCATCGCTGCCCCAAATCTACCGGAGATGATCCGCCAGACCAGAATCGCCTACCGACACGTGCTGTGGGCCGACTTCCCTGCGCGGGCGCGGGCAATTGCCAGGCTGCTCGCCCGGCAACGGCCCGATGTACTCGGCCTGCAGGAGGCCGCGCTGTGGAAAGAGGGCCCGATCGGCGGTCCGCTGCGCACCACTGTCGACTACCTGCCGATCCTGCTCAAGGCGCTCAGGGAACAGGGCCTGAACTACGAGGTTGCCGCGAAGAACACCAATTTCACCGCCCAGTCGCCGATCGGTCCGACCCGACAGGTGAGCTTGACCGATCAAGATGCGATTCTTGTGCGAACCGGCACCACCTACCGGTGGCAAGTCAGCCACTCCGAGTCGCATGAGTACGTGGCTCGGTTGACCATCCCGACCGCGGCTGGACCGATCACGATTTCACGCGGCTGGTCAGCGGTCGACGTGACGGCTCGGGGGCGGACGGTACGAGTCGCCAATACCCATCTTGACCCCGACAGCCCGCAGATCCGTAACGCCCAGGCGGAAGAGCTGCGTACCGCGCTCGCCACCGCGGCACACCCGGTGGTCCTGCTCGGTGATCTGAACGCACCGCCCAGCGACCCCACTGGCCCGTACGCTCTTTTCGCTCAGGGCGGGTATACGGACGCGTGGACGGCGATCCATGGCCCCGATGGCGGCTTCACCGCCGCTCAGATAGACCTTGATACGGCGCCGTCGACTCTTTACGAGCGCATCGACTACGCTCTGTATAATACTATGCGCCCTGAAGATTCAGATTCCGGACAAATTCGGGCTGTTCGGGCGACCGTAATCGGCAACAAACTGCGTGACCGGACCTTCTCCGGGTTGTGGCCTTCCGATCACGCGGGCGTTGTGGCCACACTCGCGATCTCCCGTCCACAGCATTAATCTGCGTTTTCTCGGCGGCGTATCAGAGCGCGTGGAGCATATTCGGCACTCACCGCCCGACCTAGTACTCCAGCCCGACTTTTGTGATCAGTTGAGTTGGAGTGCTGCGGCTTGGCGGCGATAGTGGCTGGCTTGTGCGCGTGCCTGGTGGCGGCGGCGCCACCGGGACCAGGCCAGCACGAAGCCG
>NZ_JBFLUG010000348.1:0-2014 GCF_041008525.1 Parafrankia sp. FMc2
TGGTGATCTGGTCTGATTCCGCGGGGTGACGCATGCTGGCCACAGACTGTTCGTCTCCTGCTCGGCTCGGGAACGGGAAGCCGTCGCCAGGCCGGCAGGGCGGTCAGAACTGTGATGGTGCCTTGTAGCGGCAAGGCCCCTGTCGGGACACGCCCACCGGTCCGGTCGACATACCCTCAGACGGCGGCCGACAGGTCAGCGCGAAGGCATCACGCCAGTTGCATTGCGGGTCAGGCCACCGCCCGAGGCAGCACCATGAACTCACAGTTGCATTCAGCGAAGGCGGGGCATACCAGCGGCCGGGGCTGCTGTCGGTCAGAGGCGGCGGCGAGCGCGGTGAACGCGGCTGCCAGCCGAAGCTGTGGGTGGGTATCGATGGCGAGTTCGTGGTGGCCGCGGCGGATGTTCTGCACGAGGGCGTGTCCGGCGCTGACGGTCTGGACGGAGCGGAGGCGTTTCAGGCCGCGCATCGGCCGGAGCCGGGTTTCAACCGGCCGTGATCGGCTTCGACCCGGTTGTTCTCCCGCGCGGCATCCACGTGGCGGGCCTCGGGCACCAGCTCGTCGAGGAGCCGCGGGTAGATGGGTGGGCATTGTTGCGTTCTGAGGAAGCGGGGCATGCCAGCGGCCGTGGCGACCGGCGGTCAGAGAGCGGCTGCGAGTTCGGTGAACGCGGCGGCCAGCCGTAGCTTCGGGTTGGTGTGGGTGGCGAGGTCGTAATGGTCGCGGCGGATGTTCTGCACGAGGGCGTGGCCAGCGCTGATCGTCTGGACCGAGCGGGGCCGTTTCAGGCCGCGCATCGGTCGGAGCCGGGCTTTCAACCTGCCATGATCGGTTTCGATCCGGTTGTTCTCCTTGGCGGCGTCGACATGGCAGGCCTCGGGCAGGAGCTCGTCGCGGATCCGCGGGTAGACCGGGGCCTTGTCCGTGGCGACCTCGACCGGCCGACGCCCATGAGACAGCGCCTGGGCGAAGAACCGGCGGGCGGCAGCCTGATCGCGACGGGCGCTGGCCAGGACATCGATCACCTGTCCGTGCTGGTCCACGGCCCGGTACAGATAGGCCCACCGGCCGGCGACCTTCACATACGTTTCATCCACGAACCACCTGCCTCCGTGACGGTGCCGGCACGGCCGGGCCGCCTCGGCGAGCAGGGGCGTGAAGCGCTGCACCCACCGGTAGATCGTGACGTGGTCGACCTCGAGGCCACGTTCAGGCGAGCAGCTCCTCGACATCCCGGTACGACAGCGCGAACCGCAGGTACCACCGCACCGCCAGCACGATCACCTCCGGTGGGAACCAGAACCCGGCGAACTCCGACACCAGCGCCGGCGAAGCCCCCCGCACCTCGATCCATCACCTGATCATGCCCGACCACCAGCGCGAAGACCTGCCCCGGCCGGATGCAACAGAGCCGCTGGATGCAACAGTCCCGCCGTCTGGAACTCACCCTGGGCACTTGCAACCGCACTGTCACGACCTTCGACTCCCGGACCGCCCTGGCCATAAGGTAATGATCATCCATCTCATCCCACCTTGACGGATAGGTCAACGAGTGTCTGAACTTGCGCCCGAGGAAGCGCCCCTGATACGGGAACACGTAACGACGACCCTGACCACTGACGTCGTGCCGGCGCGGGAACGGTTTGAGTGGTGGGCGCATCGGATGTATCAGGATATTATGCCCACAACGATGGTCAGCGATCACGCCGACTGCTTCCGCGGGAGAGTCGATGTATCCGACCTATCCGGTACCACAGTAGTGGCACTCACCTTCTCGCCGCTGTCGGGCCATCGGAGCCCCGCTCTCATTCGGCATCGTGATCCGGAGGACTATTACCTGTTCGTGGTCCACGGCAGCCCAATCAGACTGGAGCAGTCCGGTAATGCGGAGCCTGTCAATCCCGGTGAGACATCAGGCTGCTTGGTTCGTGGGTAGCGCCTCCTCGGTCTCGATGATCGCTGGGGGCTGGTTGATCCACGCCCTGGTAGGCAGCGCGGGCGGGGCCGGTCGG
>NZ_JBFLUG010000349.1:0-2007 GCF_041008525.1 Parafrankia sp. FMc2
GCCGACCGGCCCCGCCCGCGCTGCCGACCAAGGCGTGGATCAACCAGCCCCCAGCGATCATCGAGACCGAGGAGGCGCTACCCACAAACCAAGCAGCCTGATGTCTCATCGGGATTGACAGGCTCCGGAGCGGGGAAGATGGCCAGCACGCCGTAGTAGGTCAGCGTGGCGGCGCGGTCTGACAGCTCGTCGTCCTTGAACTCCTTGACCGTGCTGCGCAGGACGGTGAACCAGGAACGGGGCCGCAGCTCGGTGAGCCGGTCGGGCTCCGCCTCGCGGACCGTCTCGTCCGGGCCGGTACCCAGCGCCGGTTCCTCATCGCGCCGCCGCCGTCTCCAGATCGCGACCATACCCGGATGCATAGCCATCCTGGCGTCCACAAATCCTGGCTTCCGCTCCGCGTGCCGATGTGCCTGACCGCCCACCCCGTGCCCCTCGCGTGCGCGGCCTCCCTGCTCAGCCAGGCTGTGACCGCCCCTGCCCGCCTGCCGGGCCGTCTCAGACGGGCGAGCGGGCGGGGCGCCATCGGTGTGCCGAGTGGCGCAACAGGTGGAACGGGGGTACCGCACAGCGAGGCAAGCAAGCTCAGCTCGTCGCCGGTTGCCGCATACATTGCGGGACAGGACCTCCTGCCGGCGTCGTCCACTCAGAGGGAGGACCTGCACAGCTGCCTTCACGTGGCGGATGGGTGCGTGAAAGCCGGATCCGCGGTCCCCACCTTCCGTGCCAACGTCAGATGGCCACCCAGGTATCCACCGACGGTCGCCGTGACGCCTCCGGCCAGGCCGAACCCGACGGCCAGGGTGTGGTGCTGGCGCCGTCGGACGACCAACGATGCACCGTAGAGGGCGAACGCATCGGCGACGAAGCCGGTGGCCAGGGCGTAGACCGACTTATGCAGCAGGTCCACAGCCGGTTCCGCCGGCCCCGGCCGTGCACACCGTTCACGTGCTCGGCCCGGTAGGCCTGGGGGACCGCAGGCCGGCGCAGCGCCTGGGCCCCCGGCTTAGCGCCGTGGCGGTATCGCGACCGCGGTCGGGCAGCGCCAGTGGGACGCCGCGCACGACGTTGTCGGGTGGGCGCCGTCCCACCGCCTCCCACAGGTATCCCCATTGCTGTTACCGGATTCGACGGCGTAGGTTCATGTGCGGTAATTCGTTTGTTGCGGAGCTCTGCTCTTCGCGTCATGAGAGGTTTCTGAGGATTAGAGGTGGGCCGTGCCCCTGCGTTCAGCCTCCCTACGGGCCGGTCCGTGGCAGGTGGACGTGTTTATCGGGTTGCGGTGTGGCGTACGCTGCCGGCGGCGGCCGTTGTGGTGTGGCGGACCTCGGCGGTGGCGTCCTTGGCTTCGTCCCGGACGTCGGTCGCGGCGCTCTGCGCGGTTTCGCGTAGGGACTCCGTGGCCTCCTGCGCCTTTGGACGCAGCTGATCCGACGCCTTTTGGGTGCTGTCCTTGAGAGGTTCGACGAGGCGGCCTGCCTGTTCCTTCATCTGAGTGCCCGCCTGCCGCTCGGGGCGGCTGGCCGGGATCAGGGAGCTGATCAGGGCGCCGACCCCGAAGGCGATCAGCCCCGCGGCCAACGGACTGCCTTCGGTGCCGCGGCGGACCGCGCCCGGCGTGGCGGCGACCGTGTCCTTCGCGGTACCGGCGGCGTCCTTCACCGCGTCGGCCGCGTCGGAGGCGTGGTCCTGTACGGCACCGGCAGCGTCGGAGGCGCGGCTCTGTAGGCCGTCGCCGGCGTCGCTGACCTGGTCGCGGGCGGAATGGGCGCTGCCCATCACCTTCTCCCGGACGCTGGTCACGGCACGGCGGGCGTCGTCGACGCGCCGCTCGGCGACCTTTGACGGGGACACCTTCGCGGACAGGGTGTCGACATCGGGTAACTGGTCAGGTCTCGTAGATCGTCGGTTTTTGGTTTCGTGGCAGGCTGGGGCTCTTCGATGACCCGGCGACCCGGGGGTGTTGGCGCCGCGTGGTTGACCAGACCGTAGGGTCCGGGTGTGTCC